>NZ_RZTO01000114.1:0-11125 GCF_003997225.1 Mesorhizobium sp. M2C.T.Ca.TU.002.02.1.1 | reverse complement strand
CTCTATGCCGGCTTCGGCGCGCTGGCGGCCTTCGTGCTGGTGATGCTGATCGGTCTCGCCGTGCACCGGCCCCTGGCGCGCGTGCCGGAAAATTCGTTGAAATTCGTCGTCGGGTTGATGCTGACCAGCTTCGGCGTGTTCTGGACCGGCGAGGGCCTCGGCGCCGAATGGCCGGGCGCCGACCTCGCTCTGCTCGCCATCTTCGCCGTCATTGCCGCCGCGTCCTTCGCCATCGTGCGCTGGCTGCGCGGCGTTTACTCCGCGCCCGTTGAAGGAATTGCCCGATGAGCGTGATCCGTCTTGTCTTCAAGGAGCTGATCGGCATGTTCGTCGACGACGGCAGCCTGGCGTTGCTGGCGCTGATCCTGATCGCGCTGATCGCCGCCGCGGTGAAGCTATTGGCGCTGCCGCCGCTCGTCGGCGGCGTCCTGCTTCTCGCCGGCTGCCTGGCAATTCTTCTGGAAAGCACGCGCCGCGCCGCGCGCGGCAAGGCGCGCTGACCGGCGTTTGCGCTCACCCAAATCAGCGCAAACGCTGGAGATTGGCTGAAGCGTACATCGCGATCGTCATCCACGGGCGGAGCGACGCGAAGCGGAGCGCAGACCCGAGGATCCATTCCGTGACCTTGGCCGTGGAACGCAGCGGTGCAGAAAAGAGGATCATACCGCTGGCGCTGCAGCGCCAAGGTCTGCGTCGCTGTGACGCCTCGAAGTCACGGAATGGATCCTCGGGTCTGCGCGCGTCGCTTCGCTCCTTGCTCCGCCCGTGGATGACGAACGGAGGGGCGTTTCGGCCAATCTCCAAGGCATGCCAACGCAAACGGAACCGACCGGTCAAATTCGCGCCGCGCAACTAATAGACCGTGAAAAGCGTCGGCAGGTGACCGCTGAGGCGGACATACTCCACCGCCTCGATGATTGGGAACAAAGCCAGGAAATAGAGCCCGTCGCGGAACGTGTTCCGCAGCGCGCTCGTCGAAAACAGCCACTGCGCCTCGTCGCGGTAAAGCAGCGGATTCGGCCAGAAGGACGGCGTGCGTTCGGCATAGGCCGCGTAAGCGGAGCCGAATTTGCCGGCGAGGTACTCGGCCTCCTTGCGCGCGGTGAAGCGGAAGACGAGGAAGCTCGCCAGGCCGAGCATGACGGCCGCCAGCGCAGAGCCGAACATCAGCCCGATGCCGGCCGCGCCGACGGTCGAGAAGAAATAGAGCGGATTGCGGGTCATCGAGAACGGACCGGAGACGATCAGCTCGTCATTCTTCCTGCCGCCGACGAAGAGGATGCTCCACAGCCGGCCGAGGAAGCAGATCAGCACCATCGCGAAGCCGATCGTCTCGACGATCTCGTGCCCGTCCGAGCCTTCGGCCAGCGCCGGCTTGCTGAACAGAAGCAGGATCAGGGCGAGCACGGCGGCCACCTGAACGACGATCAGGCGCTTGTGCTGGTCGAACGCTTTCGGCGCCGATTTGAGGGACGTGTAGGCCATTCTTGCTCACCGCTCCGGCGCCGACGGGGACGCCAAGGCTTCTCTAGCCCTTCCGCCGCGCAATGACGAGACCCGACGGATTTTTTTGGCCGACCTTACGAATTTGTAAGGGTGCGGACAGGCTGCGGTGAATTCGCCTGCCTAGCCTGACGATCGCCGCCAAACGCAATTTTCGGGCGGCGAATGGATCATCGCCGTCAGGATAGGATCATGAACAGATTTGCCCTTGCCTTCGCCTTTGCCGCCACCGCGATCGCCGCCCCCATGGCTTCGGCCGTTGCCGCTCCGCCCTGCGAGACCGCGCTGAAGGACCTGCGCGCCGCCGAAGCCAAGGCGACGCTCAACGATACCGACAAGAACAAGGTTTCGGAGCTGGAGACCAAGGGCATCGAGCGCTGCAACGCCGACGACGACAAGCGCGCCGACGACTTCTTCGCCCAGGCCATGAAGATTGTCGGCAAGTGATCGGCGGAGGGGCCGGAAATGGACATCGCCCGGAAATGAACATCGCCAAGACCGCAACAATCGTTGAACACGATTCCGAATTGAACCGGGTCCCGGACGTCACCGTCGATTTCTGGCTGATCAAGATCATGGCGGTGACCATGGGCGAGACCGCGGCCGACTATCTCGCCGTCAATCTCGGCCTCGGCCTTACCGTCACGTCGCTCATCATGACCGGCATCCTGATTGTCGCGCTCGTTCTGCAGTTTGCGCAGAAACGCTACGTGCCCTGGGCCTACTGGCTCGCCGTCGTCCTGATCAGCATCGTCGGCACCCTGGTCACCGACAATCTCGTCGACAATTTCGGCGTGCGGCTGGAGACGACGACCATCGTCTTTTCGGTCGTGCTGGCGCTGACTTTCATCGCCTGGTACGCTAGCGAAAAGACCCTGTCGATCCATACCATCTTCACCACCAGGCGCGAAATCTTCTACTGGCTGGCGATCCTCTTCACCTTCTCGCTCGGCACCGCTGCCGGCGATCTGGTGGCCGAGCGCTTCGACCTCGGCTATCTCACCACCGGCCTCATCTTCGGCGGCGTGATCGCGGCGATCGCGCTTGCCTGGTTCTTCCTTGGCCTCAACGGCATCCTCGCCTTCTGGCTCGCCTATATCCTCACCCGGCCGTTCGGCGCCTCCTTCGGCGACCTGCTTTCGCAGCCGGCGGAATATGGCGGCATGGGCTTCGGCACCACCTTCACCAGCCTGACCTTCCTCGGCTGCATCGTGGTCATCGTTCTCTATATGACGCTGAAGAGGCTGATCGACGAGGACGAACAGGCCCTGCTCGATTGAAAGCACTGCACAGGGATTTTGACCGTCGGCTCTGTTTGCGTTGGCTGGCGGCATGCGTTGGAGATTGGCCGGAATGCCCATCGCGATCGTTGAGGGCGGCAGCCGCGTCGTGCCTGTCGCTAAAACGGCTCTCGCAAGAATGTGTAGCGGTCTTCGCTCCGGCAACGCGTAAAAACAGATGGTTAGAGCAAACGAGGACACAGAGGCCGGCCTGGAAAAAGCCGCAGCCGGCGCTACCATGCCGGTGAGGTTGAGGCGGCAAGGACAGCACGGGGCGATGCGACTTTTGCTTGTTGAGGACGATCCGAGAACCGCCGACTATATCGTCAGGGGACTGACCGAGGCCGGCCATGTCTGCGATTTGCTGCGCGACGGCCATGATGGCCTCTTCGCCGCGACCCGCAACGCCTATGACGTGATCGTCGCCGACCGCATGGTGCCCGGCCTCGACGGCCTGTCGATGATCAAGGCGGTGCGCGCCGCCGGCATCCATACGCCGGCCATCTTCCTGACCTCGATCGGCGGCGTCGACGACCGCGTCGAGGGCCTGGAAGCGGGCGGCGACGACTATCTGGTCAAGCCCTTCGCCTTTTCCGAACTGCTTGCCCGCATAAACGCGCTCGGCCGCCGGCCGGCGGCGCAGGAGCAGAAGACGGCCCTGCGCGTCGCCGATCTCGAGATGGATCTGATCCAGCGCCGCGTGACCCGGCAGGGCCAGCCGATCGACCTGCAGCCGCGCGAGTTCAGCCTGCTCGAAGTGCTGATGCGCGGCGAAGGCCGCGTCATCACCCGCACCATGCTGCTGGAGCGCGTCTGGGATTTTCATTTCGACCCCAAGACCAGCGTCGTCGAGACGCATATCAGCCGGCTCAGGGCCAAGGTCGACAGGCCCTTCGACGTGCCGCTGATCCACACCGTGCGCAACACCGGCTACAGCCTGCATGTTCCCGCTTGAAGCGGTTCGGCATTTGATAGATTCGCCGACCTGCTCTAACTCTCTGTTTTCACGCAATTCCGGATGGAAAACCGCTATGCGCTTCTCCTGGAATTGCCGCAGGAGGTTTGAACGCATGCGCGGCTCCGGGATCGGCGCGTCGCCGGTCATGAGTTTGGGATGAGCGAGGCCCGCTCCCGCCTGCTGCGCAGCACGCCGTTCAGGCTGGCGCTGACCTTCGCCTTCCTGTTCCTGCTTGCCTTCATCCTGTCCGGCGCGGTCGTCTATCAACTGATGAGCGCCTCGCTTGCCAGGCAGCTCGACCAGTCGATCAAGGAGACCTACTCCCTCATCGCCGCGACCCATGCCGAGAGCGACGAGGAGGATCTCGTCTCCACCGTCAGGGACCATGCCCAGTTCAGCCAGGACAAGGACGAGATCTTTTCCCTCACGGATCGGAACGGCAACCGCCTCGCCGGGGATTTCGCCGCCGCCGGCCTGCCGGACGGCTTTTCGATGTTCGCCGCCGACTTGCCGGGTGTGCCGGCGGGCACCGAATACCGCGCTTACTCAGGCACGGTCGGCGACAACAATCTGACGGTCGCCTTCTCGCTCTCGGAAACCGAGGATCTCGAAAGGATCGTGCTGATGAGCTTCGGCTGGGCGACGCTCTTCATCACCGTCCTGGCGATCGGCGGCGGCGCCGTGCTTGCCTCGCGGGTCCAGCGGCGCCTCGACGGCATCGCCAGCACCATGGTCGACGTCTCGCATGGCCGGCTCGACGCGCGCATCCCGCTGATCGGCAATGGCGACGACATCGACGCCGTCTCCGCCCAGGTGAATGCGGCGCTCGAGCGCCTGTCGGCCCTGGTCGACGGCATGCGCGAAGTGAGCGCCAACATCGCCCATGATCTCAAGACGCCGCTCAACCGGCTGCAGATGATCCTGGAATCCGCCGCCGACAAGACGGTGTCGGGTGAGGATGTCTCCACCGAGCTGATCGACGCCCGCGCCGAAAGCCAGCAGATCAACAGCACGTTCGACGCGCTTCTGCGCATCGCCCAGATCGAGGCCGGCGCCCGCAAGGCGCGCTTCGTCGATCTCGATGTCGGGCCGGTCGTCGAGACCATCGGCGAAGTCTATGCCGATGTCGCCGAGGACGACGGCAAGTCCCTGTCCACGACGATCGTTCCGGGTACGAAATGGTATGTGCACGGCGACCGCGACCTGCTCATGCAGATGCTGGCCAATCTGGTCGAGAACGCGCTCAGGCATTGCCCGCCGGGCACCGCGATCGAGCTGTCGGTGACCGGCGGAGGCGGCCACGTCCTCATTCACGTCCGCGACAACGGCCCGGGCATCCCCGCCGAGGAGCGCGAAAAGGTGTTCCGCCGGCTCTACCGGCTGGATGCCAGCCGCACCACTCCGGGCAGCGGCTTGGGCCTCAGCCTCGTCAAGGCGGTGGCCGACCTGCATGGCGCCGAGATAACGCTGGAGGACCGCAATCCGGGTCTCGGCGTGACCGTCAGCTTTCCGGCTGTGCGAGCCCGGGAAGCCCCAACGTCTTCATTCTAGGGTCTCCGTGACGGAGCTTCGCTTCCCGCTCCGCTCGAGAATGACGACCATCTTACCGCGCGGCGCCCGCCCTGCGGAAATCGGAAGGCGACATGCCGGCGAGCTTGCGGAACGATTTGTTGAAGGCGCTGAGCGAGCCGAAGCCCGATTCCATCGCGACCCTCAAGACATTCGCATCCTCATGCATCAGAAGCGCCTGCGCGTAGCTCAGGCGCAAGAGGTTGACATATTCGTTGAGCGTCATCCCGGTCGATTTCTTGAACAGGCTCATCGCGTATTTGGGATGGATGTCGGCAGCCGCGGCGATGGTCACGCAGTCGATGTCGTAGAGGAAATTCTCGGCGATGAAATCGCACATGCGCCCGACATTGCGCGAGGACTGCTGGTCGAAGGCATTGCCGGCGCCTTGCCCGGCCAGCCTTTCCGGCACCAGCCGGTAAGGCTCGAAACGCACCCGCTCGAGCCGCAGGAGCAGCTCGTTGACGGCGTGCTCGGCCCTGGCCGGATCGCCCGAGCGCGCATATTCGTTCCAGCGCTTGAAATTGTCGTTATCCGACTGGTCGGTGGCGTCGGTCACCAGCGTCGCGCCGGTCATCAGCCGGTGGCGTATGTCGGCCGGCAGATGCAGGCGGAAGAAATGCACCAGAGGCAGATGCGCGCCGGCATAGATCGCGTCGTCGGAGAGGTCGTCCATCTGGTGCGGCAGGCCGCCCCAGAACAGGCACATCTCGCCGGCCGAGAGCGCGATCTCGTGCTCGGCCATGCGGTAATGCACCGATCCCTGGACGATGAAGTTCACTTCCACCTGGGCGTGCCAATGCGGCTTCAGCATCACCAGCGGGTGGTTGTGGAACATCTGCAGCATGAGCGGCAGTCCTTCGACGCTGCTCGCGCCGGGCTGGTAGAACGGACGCTCCGGCATCTTACTTTCCGCCAACTTCTTATTCCCTTCGACGGGGACAAGCCTTCCGCGCCGCATAGTCTAGCCACGCTCACAGTGAGAGAGCAAATGAAATGGGAGGATTTCAATGCGCACTACACTGACCTGCGCCGCGCTTATGCTTGCCCTGGGTTCCGGCCCGGCCCTGGCGCAGTCCGGCGAGATCACCATCTGGAGCTGGAACATCGCCGCCTCGTCGCTGAAGGCGACGGTCGAGGGCTTCAACAAGAAATACCCCGACATCAAGGTCACCGTTCAGGACCTCGGCAACCAGCCGACCTATGACAAGTCGATCGCCGGCTGCGCCGCCGGCGGCGTCGGCCTGCCCGACATCGTCTCGATCGAGAACGGCGAGGCGGAGAACTACTGGAGCCAGTTCCCAGACTGCTTCGTCGACCTGCACACGCTGGGCTACACGGCGGAGGATCAGAAGAAATTCCCCGACTTCAAGCGGACCGAGCTCGAAGTCGGCGACAAGGCCTATGCCATGCCCTGGGATTCCGGCCCGGTCGCCGTCTTCTATCGCCGCGACTTCTACGAGAAGGCCGGCGTCGACCCGGCCTCGATCAAGACCTGGGACGATTTCATCGCCGCCGGCAAGAAGATCCAGGCCGCCAATCCGGGCGTGTCGATGACCAATGCCGATTTCAACGGCGACACCGAATTCTTCCGCATGATCTCCAACGAGCAGGGCTGCGGCTATTTCGCCGAGGACGGCCAGTCGATCACCGTGGCCGAGCCGAAATGCGTCGACGCCATGACCAAGGTCAAGGAGATGAAGGACGCCGGCATCGTCTCGTCGGCCGACTGGTCGACCAAGATCACCAACAACACCGCCGGCACCGTCGCCAGCCAGGTCTATGGCGGCTGGTATGAGGGCACGATCCGCACCGAATCGCCCAAGGAAAGCGGCAAATGGGGCGTCTACCTGATGCCGAGCCTGACCGCCGACGGCCCGCGCGCCGCCAATCTCGGCGGCTCGTCCTTGGCCATCACCTCGGCCTCGAAGAACAAGGAGGCGGCTTACGCCTATCTCAAATACACGCTGGAGACCAATGAAGGCCAGATCACCATGCTGAAGGATTTCGGCCTGGTGCCGTCGCTGGTCTCGGCGCTCGACGATCCTTACGTCGCACAGGGTCAGGAATATTGGGGCGGCCAGCCGGTGTGGAAGGACATCCTGGCGACGCTGCCCAAGGTGGTGCCGAGCCGCGGCACGCAATTCCAGAGCGACGCCGAGATCATCCTGCGCGCCGTGCAAACCAAATATCTGGCCAACGGCTACCCCGACGCCAAGGCCGCGCTCGACGACGCCGCCAAGCAGATCGCCGCCGCGACAGGTTTGCCGGTTAAGTAGGCGCCGCTTTTTACCTTCTCCCCTTGTGGGAGAAGGTGGATCGGCGCGCAGCGCCGAGACGGATGAGGGGTGTTCCAGGGAATGCCAACGTCTCACTCCGCTGGAACACCCCTCATCCGGCCGCTTCGCGGCCACCTTCTCCCGCAGGGGGAGAAGGGAAAGACAGAGAAAGGAGGAAGCCGATGCGCACGCAGAACGCCACCGCGTACCGCTTCCTCACGCCCTATCTCTTGATCTTCGCCATCTTCTGGATCTGGCCGATCATCTCGTCCTTCCTGATCTCCTTCCAGGCGACGCGCACCGTGCCGTGGCGCTTCGCGCCAGCCTTCAACTGGGGCCGCCTGGTCGGCGACCCCGCCTTCTACAACGCGCTGAAGAACACGCTGCTGATCCTGGTCATCCAGGTGCCGGTGATGATTGCGCTGGCGATCGTCATGGCGGTGCTTCTGAACTCGCCGCTCTTGAAGGCGCGCGGCCTCTACCGCTTCGCCTTCTTCGCTCCGGTGGTGGTCGGCGAGGTCGCCTATTCGGCCGTGTTCCGGCTGATGTTCAGCCTCGATTTCGGCATCGTCAACAAGCTCCTGGAGAGCGTCGGCCTGGCCAAGATCGACTGGTTCTCCAACGTCACGCCGGCCATGGCGCTGATCATGATCGCGGTCACCTGGCGCTGGGCCGGCTACAACGCCATCATCATCCTGGCCGGCCTGCAGTCGATCCCGGAGGACGTCTACGAGGCGGCGACGCTCGACCGTGTCAGCAAACTAAAGCAGTTCTTCTACATCACGCTTCCGCTGCTCAAGCCCGTCATCGTGTTCTGCGCCGTGCTGTCGATCATCGGCACCATGCAGCTCTTCACCGAGCCCTTCCTGATCACCGAGCGCGGCGGGCCGGGCGGCGGCACCGAGACGCTGGGGCTGCTGCTCTACCGCCAGGGTTTCCGGTCGCTCAATTTCGGCTACGCCTCGGCCGTCGCCTACACCATGGCGGGGCTCGCCATCGCGATCACCCTGGTGCAGCTCTGGCTGACGAGGGACCCGAAATGACGGGGGAGCCGAGATGACCTCGCGTTCGCAACGACGGCTCGGGCGCAGCATCGCCCTGCATCTCTTCCTGACGCCGCTGGCGCTGGTCTGGCTGTTCCCGCTGTGGATGATGGTGGTGTTCTCCACCATGCCCGACAACGGCATCTTCAGCCCCGGCATCGAGCTTCTGCCGCACGACAATTTCCTCGACAATGTCGCCAATCTGCAGCGCGACACCAATTTCATCGGCGCCATCGGCATCTCGGTCTCGGTCGCGGTGACCTACACCATCCTTTCGGTGCTGCTCACCTCGATGGCCGGCTGGGCGCTGGCGCGCTACGAATTCCACGGCAAGGGCGCGGTCGTGGCGATCATCTTCGGCACCATCACGCTTCCCTATGCGGTGGTGCTCATCCCGCAATTCATCATGGTGGCGCGCGACTTCGCCCTGGCCAACACCTGGATCGCGCTGATCGTGCCGCCGCTGTTCAATTCGCTCGGCGTGCTCTTCATGCGCCAGGCCTTCTCGATGATGCCGGCCGAATTGTTCGACGCCGCCCGCGTCGAAGGCGTCAAGGAATGGCGTATCTTCCTCTTCGTGGCGCTGCCTTTGGCCCGCCCGATGCTCGCGGCCTTGGCGATCATCCTCTTCCTCGCCTCGTGGAACAACTATCTCTGGCCGCTTTTGATCAACAGCCAGCCCGGCGCGATGACGGCGCCGGTTGCGCTCGGCACGCTGATCGGCCTGACCAAGGTGTCCTGGGGCGGCATCATGGCCGGAGCGGTGATGCTGACCGTGCCGATGCTCATCGTCTTCGTGCTGTTGCAGCGCCATTTCATCGCCGGCATCGCCGCCGGCGCGGTCAAGTAGGAAGGAGCGCAATGGCGGCCGTCACCCTCACCAATGTCATAAAACGCTTCGGCAACTTCGAGGTCGTGCACGGCGCGAACATCGACGTCGCCGACGGCGAGTTCGTCGTCTTCGTCGGCCCCTCCGGCTGCGGCAAGTCCACGCTGCTCCGCATGATAGCCGGGCTGGAGGACATCAGCGGCGGCGACATCGCCATCGGCGGCAAGGTGATGAACGATGTCGAGGCGGCCGACCGCGGCATCGCCATGGTGTTCCAGTCCTACGCGCTCTACCCGCATATGACGGTGGAACAGAACCTCTCCTTCGGACTCCGCATGAACGGCAATCCGAAGGCCGACACCGAGCGCCGTGTGAAGCGCGCGGCCGAGATCCTGCGCATCGACGAATTGATGCAGCGGCGGCCGAAGCAATTGTCCGGCGGCCAGCGCCAGCGCGTCGCCATCGGCCGCGCCATCGTGCGCGAGCCGCAGGTTTTTCTCTTCGACGAACCGCTCTCGAACCTGGACGCCGAGCTCAGAGTCCAGATGCGGGTCGAGATATCGCGCCTGCACAAGGAGCTCGGCGTCACCATGATCTATGTGACGCACGACCAGACCGAGGCGATGACATTGGCCGACCGCATCGTGGTGCTGAAGGCCGGCAATGTCGAACAGATCGGCGCGCCGCTCGACCTTTATGACGACCCGGCCAACCGTTTCGTAGCCGGCTTCATCGGCTCGCCGAAGATGAATTTCCTCAAGGCGAACGTTGTCGAGACGTCCAACAGCGCCGCGATCATCGAGCTCGTCAACCATGGCGGCGCGCGGTTGCGCAAGCCGCTTTGCGAAGCCTTTCCAGCCGTCGGCGCCGAGGTCGTGCTCGGCGTCAGGCCGGAACATTTCTACGAGGCCGGCGAGGGCGATTGCGACATTCCGGTCAAGGCCGACGTCGCCGAGCATCTGGGTTCCGTGAGCTATGTCTACGCCAATGCCGGACCCGAGGAGCTGATCGTCGAACGCGAGGCCTCGCGGCAGCGCGCCGGCGGCGACCATTTCACGGTTTCGATCAAGGCGGAACGCGCGCTGCTCTTCGACAAGAAGGGCGCGCGGATCCGCTGACCCGCACATTTTCTTTTCCGGCATGCCAGGCATGGCGGTGACCCATGGAGCATTCGACATGACATCCAAGAAAATCCGCTGGGGCATTCTCGGGCCCGGCAGCATCGCCAAATCCTTCGCCGGCGGCGTGGCGGGGTCGCGCACCGGCGAGCTGGTGGCGATCGGCGCCCGCAATCCCGCCAAACCAGGCCTCGCCGAAACCTTTCCGGGCGCGCGCATCCTCGACGGCTATGAGGCGCTGCTCGCCGATCCCAACGTTGACGCCGTCTACATTTCGATCCCGCATCCCGGTCACGCCGAATGGGCGATCAAGGCGGCCGAGGCCGGCAAGCATGTCCTATGCGAGAAGCCGTTGGCGCTGACCGCCTTCGAAGCCGACGCCATGATGCACGCCGCGCGCAAGGCCGGCACGTTCCTCGGCGAGGCCTTCATGTACCGGCTGCACCCGCAGACCCTGAAGCTGGTCGAGCTGATCAAGTCCGGCGCCGTCGGCGAGGTCCGCATGATCAAGTCGAGCTTCGGTTTCGCCATGCCGGGTTTCATGCC
>NZ_RZTO01001149.1:0-1444 GCF_003997225.1 Mesorhizobium sp. M2C.T.Ca.TU.002.02.1.1 | reverse complement strand
CGAGGCTCGACCGCAGCTTCACGCTCCGCAACAGCGACGGTTTCGTCGAGAATTTCGGCCCGGCGCTGCTGGCCCGCGTGGCTGAGGAAGCCCCGGGCGTGCAATTGCGCTTCGTGCCCAAGCCCGACAAGGACAGCGGCCCGATGCGCGAAGGCGCGGTCGATCTGGAGACCGGCGTGGTCGGCGGTTCGACCGGCCCGGAAGTGCGCGCGCAGGCGCTGTTCCGCGATCGCTTCGTCGGCGTCGTGCGCGCCGGCCATCCGTTAAGCGAAGGCCGCGTTACCGCCGCCCGCTTCGCCGCCGGCCGGCATGTATTGATCTCGCGTCGGGGCCTCGACCGCGGCCCGGTGGACGACGCCTTGGAACTCGTCGGGCTGACTCGGAAGGTCACCACCGTGGTCGGCGGCTTTGCCGAGGCGCTGGCATTGGCGCGCGGCTCCGACCTCATCGCCACCGTGCCGGAGCGCTATACCGGCACCCTGCGCGGCGGGCTGTTCACCTTCACGCTGCCGGTGAAGCTCGCCGCGCTGACGATCTCGCTCTTATGGCATCCGAGGCTCGAGGCCGACCCGGCTCATCGCTGGCTGCGCGGGCTGGTGAAGGAGGTGTGTCGCCTTTCCTCTCCCCCATTCCACGGGGGCGAGAAGCCCATGCCCTGATACGCGCCGCAACACCACCGAACCAACCGCGCGTGCAGCGATATCGGTATAATATTAGCAATTACTAACGTATATGGTGCACGCGGGAAAACCGTGTCTGTCATGGAACCCGCGGCACGGTCAGCGCGTTGCCGGGCGCCTGTGAAACGGCCGGAGGCTCTCTTTGAGCGAATTCAGGAAGTTCGCCTGCCCCCGGTGCCTGGGCGCCGGCAAGGTGTTCGAGTGCGAAAAGCAGGTCGCGTCGAACGGTACGTGCTGTTCCTCCGGCGCATTGCGCGACGATTGCCCGGGTCAACGGGTTTCCTGTCAGGCCTGCAACGGAACCGGCCTGCGCGGCTACGGCGCACCCTCTGCCACAGAGCGCTGAACCCCAGTTGGCTCGCCCGGCACGACAATCAGACCTTGCGCTGAGATAGACAGCGAAGCCGTCGTAGCGATCCATTCGGCCGAAGCCAGGACACCTTTCGAAGCGGCTGAGAAGGCGCTTGGCCAGAAAGTCACCTTGCGTGCCGGCGCCGACAGGTGGGGTCCGTGTCGTCGGCCTCACCGAGCGGCCGCGGCCCGCGAGGCTCAAGCTCGCGATCTTCGAGTTCAGGGCAATTGGACAAAGGAAATAGGCCGGCCGCTTTTGCCCCGCGGCACTTTAGGCGCGTCGCGCTGAACGGATTCCGTCGACGCGCTTTAAGTCTTTGTTTTGCTGCATGTCGTTCCCCCCAAAACCGCTGCGCACTTTTGGGCGACATGCCTTATGCGCCGGCGCCGCCCATCAGCGCCGCGACCAAGGT
>NZ_RZTO01001148.1:0-1448 GCF_003997225.1 Mesorhizobium sp. M2C.T.Ca.TU.002.02.1.1 | reverse complement strand
AATATACCGGCGCCGGTTCTCCGCCTGTCATTGCCATCCGCATTTCGCGCGGCGCCAGCGGCCCCGTGCCCGGCATCGGCGACCGCGTGCTCGCAAAGACCTTCCCGACCGACGATCCGTCAGGCCCTGCCTATACCGGGCGGGTGATGAAGATCTTCGAGAAGCGCAGCGACGCGGTGCTCGGCGTCTTCCGCGTGCTGAAGGACGGCACTTTCCGCATCGAGCCGGTCGAACGGCGCCAGCCGGAGCTGATCGTCGACAAGGAATTCCAAAACGGCGCGAAAAACGGCGACCTGGTCGAGGTCAAGCCGGCGCGGGCATCCCGTTACGGACTGCCCAGGGCAAAAGTGCTGGCGGTGCTGGGATCCTTGAGCAGCGAAAAGGCGGTCTCGATGATCGCCATCCACGCGCACGACATTCCCCATGTCTTTCCGGCGGACGTGATCGCCGAGGCCGAAGCGGTGAAGCCGGCGACGCTCGATCACCGCGAGGATTGGCGCGACCTGCCGCTGGTGACCATCGATCCGGCCGACGCCAAGGACCATGACGACGCCGTCTTCGCCACGCCTGATTCGGACGAGAAGAATCCCGGCGGCGTCGTCGTCACCGTGGCGATCGCCGATGTCGCGGCCTATGTGCGTTACGGCACACCGCTCGACCGCGAAGCCTTGAAGCGCGGCAATTCGGTCTATTTTCCGGATCGGGTCGTGCCGATGCTTCCCGAACGCATTTCCAACGATCTCTGCTCGCTGCGCGAGGGCGAGGATCGTCCGGCCATCGCCGTGCGCATGACCTTCTCCTCGGAAGGCCGCAAGCTCAGGCACTCCTTCCACCGCGTCATGATGAAGTCGGCGGCCAAGCTCGCCTATCCGCAGGCGCAGGCGGCGATCGACGGCGTGCCCGACGACAAGACGCGCCCGATCCTGGACAGCGTCCTGAAGCCGCTCTGGGACGCCTATGCCGTGCTGAAGCGCGGCCGCGACGCCCGCCAGCCGCTGGAACTCGACCTTCCGGAGCGCAAGATCCTGCTGAAGCCCGACGGCACGGTCGACCGCGTCATCGTGCCGGAGCGACTCGACGCTCATAAGCTCATCGAGGAGTTCATGATCCAGGCCAATGTCGCGGCCGCCGAGACCCTGGAGGGCAAGAAAGAGCCTCTCGTCTACCGCATCCATGACGCGCCGTCGCTCGCCAAGCAGGAATCGCTGCGCGACTTCCTGCAAACGCTCAGCCTGTCCCTGGCGCGCGGCGCGCAGATGCGGCCGAGCCAGTTCAATGGCATTCTGGAGCGGGTGCGCGGCGCCGACAACGAGGCGCTGGTCAACGAAGTGGTGCTGCGCTCGCAGAGCCAGGCCGAGTATTCGCCGAAGAATATCGGCCATTTCGGTCTCAACCTCAGGCGTTACGCGCATTTCACCTCGCCGATTCGCCGCTATTCCGATCTGATC
>NZ_RZTO01001147.1:0-1450 GCF_003997225.1 Mesorhizobium sp. M2C.T.Ca.TU.002.02.1.1 | reverse complement strand
CTGATAACTTGCATGACGGACGGTCTCCTCTGCTGGAGTTAATCACAGCCCAGTTTGGCACATTCGATGCCGCAAGGGGCCGTCCACCCATCATTCTAGGGCGGAGCAAGGAGCGAAGCGACGCGCGCAGACCCTAGAATCCATGCCGTGACATGGGCCGTAAGATGCAACGGTGCAGAATAGCTACTTGCAACATCCCCCAGCTAGGATCGCTCAATGACCGGCTATGTCTATATGACCGCAAGTCAGAAGGGCGGCACGATCTACATCGATGTCACCAACGACCTTGCTCGTCGCATGCCTGAGCACAAAGCTGGGCAAGGCTCGCGTTTCACCAGCCGATACGCCGTGCGCCGCCTAGTCTGGTACGAGGAATACTTCGATAGCGCCGATGCCATACAGCGCGAAAAATCGTTAAAGCGCTGGCCGCGCCAATGGAAGATCGAACTGATCGAGAAGACCAATCCAGAATGGTCCGAGCTCTTTCGCGGGACGGGCTGGTGAGCGGCCTGCGCCGTTGCGGCGCTCGCATGTCACGGCATGGATCCTAGGGTCTGCGCGCGCCGCTTCGCTCCTTGCTTCGCCCTAGGATGACGAAGCTTCGGGGCTTTGGCTAATCTCCAGCGTCTCAATCCACTCCATCGACGCTAGCTACAATTTGAACTATCCTCCGCGCCAACCGGCCTCAGAAAACACTTCGCTAGGAATTCGGCAGTACCATCACGGGTCGGTGTAGGATTTCCGCAGCCTCAATCGTCCTACGGACGAAGCGCTGCAAGAGCATGATCGCGACAAGACCATGCTCCAACATAGTGTCAGTGCATGGCCGCGTAGGAGTTCATCATGGCGCCCAGGGCAAGTTGGAAAGGTTACCTCAAGCTCAGCCTCGTCAGCTGTCCGGTCCGGCTCTATCCGGCCACCAGCGCGAGCGAGCGCATCTCGTTCAATCAGTTGCACAAGAAGACGCACAACCGCATCAACATGAAGCCGGTCGATCCCGAGCTCGGCCTGGTCGAGCGCTCGGACCTGGTGCGCGGCTACGAATATGAAGACAAGCAATACATCATCATCGATGACGCCGACCTCGATGCGGTCCGGATCGAATCCAACCATACGATGAACATCGAGGCCTTCGTCGACGAGGGCGAGGTCGACGTCATCTACCAGGACTCGCCCTATTATCTGGCGCCCGACGGCGCCATGGCGGAAGAAACCTTCGCGGTGCTGCGCGAAGCCATGCGCAAGTCCGGCAAGCTGGCGATCGCCCGCCTGGTGCTCTCCAGCCGCGAACGCGTGGTGACGATCGGCGCGCGCGAGAAAGGTATGTTCGTCTGCACGTTGAGGAACCCCAACGAAGTGCGCGGCACCACTGAATATTTTGGCAACATCCCGGATGCCAAGCCCGACCCCGAGATGTTGCAACTGGCCGAAGCGCTGATCAAGCAGAAGC
>NZ_RZTO01001146.1:0-1457 GCF_003997225.1 Mesorhizobium sp. M2C.T.Ca.TU.002.02.1.1 | reverse complement strand
GTGCTGGAGAAGAGCTGGGACAAGACCACCATCAACCTGCCTTTCGGCCGCTCGGCGGTCATCGTAGGCCCGCCTGTCTTCGTGCCGGCCGATGCCGACGATGCCGAGATGGAGCGCAAGCGCCAGGAGGTAACCGCCTCGCTGAACGCTGCGACCGCCGAGGCCTATCGCCTCGTGGATGGCGGCAAATGAGCGAGCGTTGGGCGCGTGCGGCCCTGACCGCCTACCGCTACGCGGGGGCGGCCGCCTATCCGCTGATCGGACCCTATGTCGCCTGGCGCGCCTCGCGCGGCAAGGAGGATCGCGTCCGCCGGCGCGAGCGCTACGGCGTCGCCGGCCGACCGCGGCCGGAAGGGCCGGTGATCTGGATCCATGCCGCAAGCGTCGGCGAGACGATCGCGGTGGTGCCGCTGGTCGAAAGCATCCTCGACTATGGCGTCAACATCGTTCTGACCACCGGCACGGTGACTTCGGCCAAGGTCGCCGAAGAGCGCCTCGGCAGCCGCATCATCCACCAATATGTACCGCTCGATCTCAAGCCCGCGGTAAGCCGTTTCCTCGATCACTGGCGGCCGGAACTGGCGATCATCGCCGAATCGGAGATTTGGCCGATGACCATCCTGGAGCTTGGCGCCCGCAACGTGCCGCAGGTTCTGGTCAACGGCCGGCTGTCGGACCGCTCCTTCATGTCCTGGAAGAAGCGCTCCGGCGTTGCCGAGGCGCTGTTCGAGAATCTCGCCCATGTGATCGCCCAGTCGGATGTCGACGGCGAGCGGTTCCGCGCGCTCGGCGCCCGGCCGGTCACCGTTTCCGGCAACCTCAAGGTCGATACCAACCCGCCGCCGGTCGACGAGCGGGCCTTGGCCACCCTGCAGCGCCAGATCGGCGAGCGCCCGACCTGGGCCGCGATCTCGACCCATGACGGCGAGGAGGTCGTGGCCGCCGAGGTCCATGCCAGCCTGTACAAGCGCCATCACGGGCTCCTGACCATCATCGTGCCGCGTCACCCCGACCGCGCCGATGCGCTTGCCGCGCAGATTTCCGGCATGGGCCTTTCGGTGGCGAGGCGCAGCAAGGGCGACCGCATCTCGGCCGATACCGATATCCTTCTGGGCGACACGATCGGCGAAATGGGCCTTTACCTGAGGCTGACCGAGATCGCTTTCGTCGGCCGCTCGCTGACCTCGGAAGGCGGCCAGAACCCGCTCGAGCCGGCGATGCTCGAAACCGCCGTGCTGGCCGGTCGCAACGTGCAGAATTTCCGCGAGGCCTATCAGCGCCTGCTCGACAGCGGCGGCGCCAAGCTGGTGCGCGACCGCGACATGCTGACCGGAGCCGTCAATTTCCTTTTGACCAACGAGGCGGCGCGCCACGAAATGATGGCGGCGGGTGCTGCCACCGTCGACGAGATGCGCGGCGCGCTCGCCCGCACGCTGAAATCGCTGGAGCCCTATATC
>NZ_RZTO01001145.1:0-1461 GCF_003997225.1 Mesorhizobium sp. M2C.T.Ca.TU.002.02.1.1 | reverse complement strand
CACCCACGCAAATCAGACGCGTAAAGCCGGCTTCCCAGCTCCACGCGTCGCGTGTCTGTCTTGTCTACATAAAACCGATTCTTAATCCACGCAAGTGGCAAGGTCCGCTTTATGCCCTAACGCCGCCTCGGAACCATCCAGTCGTCCCGTCCCGGCTATGCGGGGCTTATGCCCCAATTTTCCCCATATGGCAAGCCACCCGCCGATTTTCAACCGCGGAGGCTTCGATCGGCCACTTTCGAGGAGATGGCACGGGCAGCAGGGCTCGAACCTACGACCTGCGGTTTTGGAGACCGCCGCTCTACCAACTGAGCTATGCCCGTGCATGCGCTGTTCGGCGCAGGCGCTTCCTAAAAGCTTCCGGGCACTCTGTAAAGAGCACTCCGATGCCGTTTTGGAGGCTTTGTCAGAAATCTGGATGCAGATATGCCGGCAATCGATCGCGGGCGCAGGCGCTTACGATTTCCCGGCCGGCGGCTTATAAGGTCCGCCCGGCACACCCCAGCCCCAGGCCGGCATCGGCTCGGTCTCGGGATCGCAGGTCTCGCCCAGATTCGAGTTAATCTTCGCCAGCCGCGATCCCCACTCGACATAGCCCATGAAGGCGGAGCGGAATTCGGGGTCGTCCGGCAGGCCGATCTCATCCGCAGCATCGGCAAGGAGATTGATCCAGCGGCGGCGCTGTTCCTCGGTCAGGTGCTTGCCAAGGTGATGCATCACCATCTCGCGATGGCCGCCATGCTTCTCGCTGTAGGTCTTCGGCCCGCCAAAGACCTCGCCGATGAAGGCGGCGACATGCGCCGGGTGATCCGGCGACATGTGTTCGAACACCGGACCGACGATCGGATCCGCAGCCACCTTGTCGTAAAAGGTCCGGGTCAGCCGGTTCAGCGCCTCGCTGCCGCCGGCCCATTCATACAAAGTCGGGATGTCCTCGCGCATCGCCGCTCCTCCACTGTGCATACAGCACCGGCAAGATAGCGGCAGCGCCCTGCCCGGCTCAACCTGCCTCAATGGCCAGTGCGCGCTATCTCCTTGTTTACGCAATTCCGGACGGAAAACCGTGAACACTCTTCCTGGAGTCGCTCTACAGCTTCGCTGGCGCCTTCGCCTCGGCATCGGCGGCCGGAAGGCCCCGGCAATTCTCCGGCCTGGGCGCGGATCTGCAAATGGTGGCGCCGGTCAGCGCGTCGACCGACTGCGGCCCGGTCGTCAGTCCGAACGTCTTCAGCTCGTCCCGGCTGAGTTCCCTGTGCTTGGCATATTCGGCCGACTGCATGGCGGCGAAAAAGCCCGAGCCGATCCCCATCTCGTCAAGATACGCCCTGACCTTGTCTTCCATACCCATGGCATGCACCAGGAAACGCGCATCGGCGCCCACTAGGCGCCGGACGCCGCCGGCGATCATCACCGCGCAGGCCGCGTCGCATTCGGCGCCTGCATCGACGGTGAGGCCGGTAT
>NZ_RZTO01001144.1:0-1463 GCF_003997225.1 Mesorhizobium sp. M2C.T.Ca.TU.002.02.1.1 | reverse complement strand
AGATCGGGGAGACGCTGGAAAGCGTGCATCGCGTGATCGCGATGCTGAGGCAGCAGCGCTAGTCTTTCTTGCCGCCGAAGCCGGTCAGGAACGCGGTGAGATTGTCGCCGAGCGCATCGCAGAGATAGCCGCCTTCCTGGACGATCACCGCCGGCAAGCCGAGCCCGGCGATCGCCTCGCCGATGCGCGAGAAGCCCGGCGTCGTCACCGACAGGCCGCCGAACGGATCGCCCTCGAAAGCGTCGAGGCCGAGCGCCACCACCAGCGCCTCCGGCGCGAAAGCGCGGATGCGCTGGAAGGCTGCCGCCAGCGCTTCGAGAAAGGCCGCGTCGCCGGATTTGCGCGGCAGCGGCAGGTTGAGGTTGTAGCCGAGGCCGGGTCCTTCGCCGCGCTCGTCGGCATGTCCCCAGAAGAACGGATAGAAGCGCACCGGATCAGCGTGCAGCGAGACGGTCAGCACGTCGGGACGGGCATAGAAGATGCCTTGCGTGCCGTTGCCGTGGTGCAGGTCGACATCGAGGATGGCGACGCGGGCGGAATTCTTGCGCAGAACCTGAGCCGCGACCGCCGAATTGTTGATGAAGCAGAAGCCACCGGCGACATCGGCGAAGGCGTGATGGCCCGGCGGGCGGCAGAGCGCATAGGCGGAAGGCGCGCCGGCCATCACCGCTTCGGCGGCTTCCACCGCGCTCCAGGCGCTCCATAACGCGCTGTTCCAGGTCTCGGCCGAGATTGGGCAGGCGGTGTCGGCCATGTGGTAGCCGGCCTGGCCGACCGCCGAGGCCGGATAGGAGCCGTTGCGGGCGATCGGGTGGATGTTCGGGATCACCTCCGCCGATGCGCCTTCGATGCGCCGCCAGCGCGTGAAAATGTGCTCGAGGAAGTCGAGATATTCAGGCGTATGCACCGCCGCGACCGGACCAAGGCCATGATTCCTCGGGCGTTCGACCGTCAATCCTGCCAATCTTGCGCCGGCTAACAATCTTTCGATCCGCTCCGGCTTTTCCGGGTTGGGCTGCGGCGCGCCGCTGGAGAGGAAAGCCTTGGGATCGTGGCGTTTCTGTTCCTCGGCATAGAAGGCTTTCATCGTCATTCCTCCGGCGTGTCGGCAAAGGCGAAAAAAGCGTCGCCGACGATCTTCTGCACCTGCTCGTAACTCGACCAGCCGATGCCCAGTTTCTCATAGAAGGCCTTGGCGGTCTCGTTGTCGGTGTCGACGGAGAGCCTCAGATAGACGCCGCCCGCCGCTCGGCACTCTTTCGCGACGCGCCGCAGCAGCCTTTCGCCGACCCGGCGGCCGCGGAAGCGATCCTCGACATATAGATCCTGCACATAGACGCCCGGACGGCCCATCCAGGTCGAGAAGATCGGGAAATGCAGGCAAAGCCCGGCGAATTCGCCGCCGATCTCGGCGATCAGGGTCGAGAAGGCGGGCCTTTCGCCGAAGCCGTAGCGGCGAAGGT
>NZ_RZTO01001143.1:0-1465 GCF_003997225.1 Mesorhizobium sp. M2C.T.Ca.TU.002.02.1.1 | reverse complement strand
GCGCTGTTCATCGCCGTCACGGCGATGCTGTCGCTCGGCTATGTCGCGCCCGCCGCGCGGCTCGCCAACAGCTGGGACACGCGGCTGGGCGGCGCGCTGGCCGACGCGGTGAGCTGCAATGCCGTCGTCAAGGGTTTTGGCGCGGAGACCCGCGAGGAAACGCGGCTGGCGCGCGTCGTCGCCAAGTGGCGTCTGCGCACCGGCCGCACCTGGATGCGCGGCACCGCCAACGGCACCACGCAAGGGGTGCTGCTGCTGGTGATGCGGGCGGCGGTTATCGGGCTTGCCCTCATGCTGTGGGCCTGGGGGCAGGCGAGCGCCGGCGATGTCGCCTTCGTGCTGACCTCGTTCTTCGTGCTGCAGGGCTATCTGCGCGACATCGGCACGCATATCCGCAACCTGCAGCGCTCGATCAACGACATGGAGGAACTGGTCGACTTCCAGTCCGAGCCGCTCGGCATCGAGGACCGGCCCGGCGCCCAGCCGATCCGGATCACCGATGGACGCATCGCCTTCGACAAGGTGACGTTCCACTACGGCAATCATCGGCTGCCGCTCTACCGCGATTTCTCAGTCGATATCGCAGCGGGCGAGCGCATCGGGCTGGTCGGGCATTCGGGTTCGGGCAAGACGACCTTCGTCAAGCTGATCCAGCGGCTTTATGACGTGAATGCCGGGCGGATCCTGATCGACGGGCAGGACATCGCGCAGGTCGAGCAGGCGTCGCTGCGCGGCCAGATCGCCATCGTCCAGCAGGAGCCGATCCTGTTCCACCGCTCGCTTGCCGAGAACATCGCCTATGCCAGGCCCGGCGCCAGCCAAGCCGAGATCGAGCACGCAGCCAAGCTCGCCAGCGCGCATGATTTCATCACCAGCCTGCCCAAGGGCTATGGAACCCTGGTCGGCGAGCGTGGCGTGAAGCTGTCGGGCGGCGAGCGCCAGCGCGTGGCGATCGCCCGCGCCTTCCTGGCCGATGCGCGCATCCTGATCCTGGACGAGGCGACGTCGAGCCTCGACTCGGAATCGGAAGTGCTGATCCAGAAGGCGATGGAGCGGCTGATGGTCGGGCGCACGACCCTGGTGATCGCGCACCGGCTCTCGACGGTGCGGGCGCTCGACCGGCTGCTGGTCTTCGATCGCGGGCGTATCGCCGAGGAAGGTTCGCATGACGACCTGATCCGGCTGAACGGCGGCATCTACCGGCGGCTCTTCGAGCGTCAGGCGCTCGAATTGACCAAGGGCCTCGTCGCCTGAGGAAAGGACTGCGCCCGGCTTTAGCCGGCGCAGTCAGCCGCACCGCGGCCCGGGATCGAGCTCGCTGGAGCGTTTCACCGTTTCACGGAAACGGCCGCGGGGCGTTATGTCCGATCCTTGCTACCGCGCCAGGATCGTCCGGGCAGTCCGCCTGCATTTGCAACCGCCCTCCCGTTATGCGGTTAGTGCGGCTCAATACACTGTTCAAATT
>NZ_RZTO01001142.1:0-1467 GCF_003997225.1 Mesorhizobium sp. M2C.T.Ca.TU.002.02.1.1 | reverse complement strand
CAAGGGGGAGGGTAAAAAAGAGGTGCCTACTCGCCCGGATGCTTCGCCGGCTCGGAATGCGTTTTGCGCACCCGGCGCACGCCCCACCACACAAGCAGGATGGCGACCGGCACGGAGGCCGCGGTGACGACTTCGGGCGCGAAAGCGTGACCGAAGATCGAGGCGCCCTTGGCGACATAGCCGATGAGGCCGACGACATAATAGGACACGGCCGCCACCGACAGGCCTTCCACGGTCTGCTGCAGGCGCAGTTGCAGCCGGGCGCGATTGTTCATCGAGGCGAGCAGGTCACGGTTCTGCTTCTCGACATCGACATCGACCCAGGTGCGCAGCAGCGTGGTGGTGCGGGTAAGTTTTCGCGACAGGTTTGCCTGGCGCTCCTCGACCGAGCGGCAGGTGCGCATGGCCGGCGCCATGCGGCGCTGCAGGAAACCAGCCCAGGTGTCATAGCCTTGCACCGGCTCCTCTTCCAGCGCCCCTAGCCGTTCGGTGACGATGCCGTCATAGGCGCGGCTGGCGCCGAAACGATAGAGGCTCGACGCGGCGTCGGCCTCCAGTTCGGCGGCGAGCTCGGTGAGATCGGCGAGCAGCGTCTGGCTGTCGCGGGTCTCGACCGCCTTCATCTCCAACGTGGTCTGGGCCAGGCGGTCCTCGATGCGACGAGCGCGGCCGGACAGCGTCAACGCCATCGGCAGG
This sequence comes from Mesorhizobium sp. M2C.T.Ca.TU.002.02.1.1, assembly GCF_003997225.1. Classification (NCBI taxonomy): domain Bacteria; kingdom Pseudomonadati; phylum Pseudomonadota; class Alphaproteobacteria; order Hyphomicrobiales; family Phyllobacteriaceae; genus Mesorhizobium; species Mesorhizobium sp. M2C.T.Ca.TU.002.02.1.1. The sequence goes on along the minus strand of NZ_RZTO01001142.1, from coordinate 771 downwards.
CCAAGCATGGCGAGCGTCCGGTAGGTCTCGATGTCGATCAGCCGCTGCGACAAGGCGCCGGTGCTGGCCGGCGTCAGGCCGCGGTCGAGCACCAGCATGCGCGTCAGGCCGTCGCCGTCCTGGCGGAAGTCGGTGACGATGGCGGCGGCGCCCCGCTCGACCAGCGAATAGCACAGGCTGGTCGGGTCGAAGCCGGCGATCAGCTTTTCGCTCGCCTGCGTCCATTTGCGGATTTCAAGGCGGATGCCGGAAATCACGGTGCCTGGGGGCGAGAAGCCGTTGCCGAAGGGTGAATCCTCCTGCCCCCGGCCATTCTCGGCCAGCGGCCCTTCCCAGAGATAGGTCGAGAATTCGGTATGCCGCTCCCAGCGCAGCGTGCCCTTGCCCCACTTCATGGCATGATGGCGCGCATTGCGCTCGGGCGCGGCGATGCCCAGCCGCCGCGATAGTTCCGAGAGCACGGCATGGTCGACCGCGGCGCCGCCTTCGGTCATGAAGGAAAGCTGGATCAGCACGCGCGGTTTTTCGATCAGCGGGTGCGGACGGGCATGGACCTCGCCCAGCGCGCCAGGTCGCCCCTCATGCGCCGGGAAGCCCATCACGCTGCCTTGCGCGCGCGGCTGGAATTCAAGCTTGGACGTCTCGTCCGACACGGCTGGTCCCCCTAGTTTCGACCCATCGTGCTATCCGGTCGTCTTGCGGCAATAGGCGGGACGCGTAAACAGCAAATATTGGCGTTCGGGGACGGTGACGCGCGGCAGGCGATGCGAC
>NZ_RZTO01001141.1:0-1470 GCF_003997225.1 Mesorhizobium sp. M2C.T.Ca.TU.002.02.1.1 | reverse complement strand
CCCCACAACGCGCCGCCTTCCGGCAAGGCGGCGAAACCGCCATAACGCAACAGGCTGAGATCGGACATCAACGCGGACGAAAGCCGGAAGCCGGGATCGGCGAGGCGCAGCATCTGCAGCTTGCAGCGCTGCACGCCGTGCTTGCCGATCAGCTCCGGATAGAGCGAGCTGAAATCGTCGCCGGGACAGACGACGACCTTTTCTGCGTCAACACGTCCCGCGCTGGTTTCGACGAAGGGCGGCGCGATCTCGGTCACCGACACGCCGGTGCGGAACACGACGCCATGCTTCTCAGCCAGGAACGATGCCAGCCGCGGCAGCACCTCGCGCGACTCCACGCGCAACTCGAACGGACTATGGAGCCCGCCGGTGATCGCGCTCTGGTCGAGGCCGGCCTGCTGCGCGAGCACCTCGCGCGCGGTCAGAAGCTTGCACGCACCGCCATGCTCGCCGGACTTGAACGTCTCGAGCAAGGCAAGCGCTTCCGGGCGCTGCGCCGCGATCAGCTCGCCGCGATGCAGTATCTCGATGCCCGCCTCATTCGCCAGCTCGAGCCAGATTTCCCGGCTGCGTTCCGCCAGCCGGCGCGACAGGCCTGGCTCCTGTCCGGTGACGACGACGAGACCGAAATTGCGGATCGAAGCGCCGTTGGCCTTCTGATCGCGATCGATGACGACGACGCGCAAGCCGCGCCGTGCCGCAGCCAAAGCATGGGCCAGCCCGATGATGCCGGAGCCAACAACGGCAAGGTCGAAACTGTCCTTCACGGCGCCTACCACGGCAAAGAGAAGGTCTTGACGTTGGTGTAGCTCTTCATCGCCTCGATGACGCCTTCCTTGTAGCCATTGCCGGAATCCTTGATGCCGCCGAAGGGACTCATCTCGATGCGGTATCCCGGCACTTCCCAGATGTTGACGGTGCCGACCTTCAAGCCGGTGATGTATTTCTGCATGCGGCGGAAGTCATTGGTGCACACACCGGACGACAGGCCGAATGCCGTCGAGTTCGACAGCTTGATCAGCGCCTCGTCATCGTCGGGCGCGCGCACGATCGGCACGATCGGCCCAAAAGTTTCCTCCATCACTAGCTCGGACTGGTGCGGCACGCGGTCGACGACGATCGGCGGCAGCAGCGCGCCCTTGCGTCCTGGATCGTAGAGCACGTCGGCGCCCTGCTCCGCCGCCATGTGAACACGCTTCTCGAACAGCGCCGCGGCCTTCTCATGCACCACCGTGCCGAGCTGCGTTGCCGGGTCGCGCGGATCGCCGAATTTGATGGCCTTTGCCCGCTCCAGCACCATCGGCACGAAACGATCCGCGACCTTTTCCTGCACCAGGATGCGCTTCACCGCCGTGCAGCGCTGGCCGGAATTCTTGGTGGCGCCGGCAACCGCAAGATCGGCCGCCTTGGCGAGGTCCCCGTCCGAAAGGTCGTTGAGCACGATCAGCGGATCGTTGCCACCCAGTTCCA
>NZ_RZTO01001140.1:0-1471 GCF_003997225.1 Mesorhizobium sp. M2C.T.Ca.TU.002.02.1.1 | reverse complement strand
GCCCTGGTTGACACGCTGGCCGGCATCGATTTCGGCAAGCCGCTGCCGGACCTGTGGCCGCAGTTCGACGCGCTTGCCGCCATTCCGCTGCTTGCCATTCGCGGCGCAAACTCGAGACTGCTTTCCACGGCGACGCTTAACGAGATGCAGAAGCGGCATCCCGGCATGGAATCGATCACCGCCGAAGGCCAGGGCCACGCGCCCTTCCTCGAAACCGGCGATTTGCCGGAAAAGATCGCCGCATTTCTCAATCGAGAAGAAAATCAAGTCAAACAAAAGTAAAGCTCAAGACTATATCGGCCTCGAGCTTTATCACGAAATATAGATTTTTATCCCTCAGCGAGGCCGATCCGACCGGCCTATTCGCCTTTCGAGCGTTTGCGGGACGTCTTGACCGGTTCCGACCCTTTCGCTTTCCGAGACGATGGGGCGGAGGTCGGCGTGGTGAGGGGCGACGCGAACACGGAGTTCTCCGCCGACCGCGGCGAGGCTTCATCGCCGCGCGGCTTCTCCAGAACGACGACGCAGCCATCGAGATCGTTGGTGGCAAGATGCGCGTAACGCATGGTCATCGACAATGTCTGGTGGCCCAGCCACATCTGGACTCGCCTTATGTCGATACCGCCCTGGACGAGACGTGAAGCGCAAGTGTGACGCAGGATGTGCGGCACCACCTGTTCATCGGCGCCGAGGCCGACTTCCGCCTTCGCTTCGTTCCAGATCGCACGGTACTGCGCCTGCGTCAGCTTGGTGAACGGGCCTTTCGGCCGGCGCCCTTCCGTGTTCGGCGGAAGCTTGATGACGTCCTTGACGCGTTCGGTCATCGGAATGGTGCGGCTGCGGCCGGATTTGGTGATCCAAAAGGAGACCCGATGCTCCTGGATGTCGTTCCAGATCAGGCCGAGCGCCTCGCCGAGACGGCAGCCGGTGTCGACAAGGAAGACGGAAAGCCGGTAGGCATCCTCGCTGCGGCTCCTGATCGCCGCGAACAGCCTCGCTTCTTCGTCCCTTTCGAGGAAACGAATCCGCCCCGCCCGCTCCTTCTGGCGGCGGAATTCGGGCAGGCTGTGGATATCTCCCATCTTATGCGCCTTACGCAGCAATTTGCTGAGGGCAGCCATCTTGCGATTGATGGTTGCGTTGCTGTTGCCGCGCTGGCGCAATGTACCGATAAGATTGTCCAGGGTGTTCTGGTCAAAGGTGCTGAAACGCTCTCCCAGAAGGATCTCGTCTATTTCACCGATGAAAGAGCTGACATTGTATTTATGCCGCCCGTCATCCCAGAGTATATCTCGATAAGCTGCGAAGAGCTCCCCGACCCTATACGATTTTACTTCTCTGATCTTGTTGTAGGTGTACCGAAAGTTCGAATTCTGAGAAGAAAATACCGCAAAATGACCAGAGGGCTCACCCTCTTGAACCGCTTCGTTCGACATTTTAGCCACACCCCCTGTGGTTAAGAGACCAGCCC
>NZ_RZTO01000113.1:0-11137 GCF_003997225.1 Mesorhizobium sp. M2C.T.Ca.TU.002.02.1.1 | reverse complement strand
TCAGGCACCAGTTCGCGCGCAAGGGCGCGATGATCGCCTCGGACGGCTCGCTCTACCTCATCGGCTCCACCACCGACATCACCGAGCTCAAGCAGCGCGAGGCCGAGCTCAGCGAAGCACAGCGGCGCGCCGTGCTCGCCGACCGGGCCAAGTCCGAATTCCTCGCCAATATGAGCCACGAGATACGCACGCCGATGAACGGGGTCCTTGGAATGGCAGAGCTTTTGGCAAAGTCGGACCTCGATCCGAAGCAGAAGACATTCACCGACATCATCGTCAAATCCGGCAACGCGCTGCTCACCATCATCAACGACATCCTCGACTTCTCCAAGATCGACGCCGGCCAGCTGGTGCTCGACCCGGCGCCCTTCAACCTCGCCGAGGCGATCGAGGATGTGGCGACGCTGGTGTCGACGCGCGCCAAGGAGAAGGACCTCGAGCTCATCGTCCGCATCCAGCCGGGACTCGACGGCCAGTTCGTCGGCGATGTCGGCCGCGTCAGGCAGATCGTCACCAACCTGCTCGGCAACGCCGTGAAATTCACCGACGAAGGCCATGTCCTGGTCGATGTCACGGGCGAGCGGGTTCCGGCGGGAACAAGGCTCACCATATCGGTCACCGATACCGGCATCGGCATTCCGGAAGAGAAGCTGAAGCTGGTGTTCGAAAAATTCAGCCAGGTCGACACGTCCTCGACCAGGCGGCACGAAGGCACCGGACTTGGCCTTGCCATCACTTCGCGGCTGGTCGAGATGATGGGCGGCGAGATCGGCGTCGACAGCGCCGAGGGCAAGGGCTCGACCTTCTGGTTCACGGTCACGCTGCCCAGGGCCGAGCAGGGCGGACAGCGCATCATGCCGGTCGACGTCACCGGCGCGCGCGTTCTCATCGTCGACGACAACGCCGTCAACCGCTCGATCCTGAGCGAGCAGATGGCGTCGTGGACGTTCGATTCCTGTGCGGCCGAAAGCGGCGCCGAGGGGTTGAAGGTGCTGATTGCCGCCGCCGCCTATGGCGTGCCGGTCGACTGCGTCGTGCTCGACTACCAGATGCCCGGCATGACCGGCGCCGAGATGGCCCGCATCGTGCGCAACACGGCGGGCCTGGCGCATACGCCCATCATCATGCTGACCTCTGTCGACCAGTCGCTTGCCAACACGACCTATCGCGACCTCGGCATCGATGCGCAGCTTATCAAGCCGGCGCGTTCCTCCATCCTCCTGGAAACGCTGGTCGCGACCATCCAGCGCCATCGTCATAGCAGCGCCGCGACGCAACCCGCCGTCGGCAGCAGCCCCCCGCAAGCCGCGCCGGCACAGGCAGCGGCGTCGGAGCGCGCCATGCTGCAGCCGCCGCCGGTGCGGGCGCGTCCACGCCCAACCGACGCGGAGCGCGGGCTCGACATCCTCGTCGCCGAGGACAATGAGGTGAACCAGCTGGTGTTCACCCAGATCCTCGGCGAGACCGGCTACCGCTTCGAGATCGTCGGCAACGGCCGCAAGGCGCTCGAGGCTTTCGGCAAGCTCAATCCGCGCATGATCCTGATGGATGTGTCGATGCCGGAAATGAACGGGCTGGAGGCGACCGGCGCCATCCGCCGGCTCGAGGAGGATATGGGCACGCATGTGCCGATCGTCGGCGTGACCGCGCATGCGCTGAAGGGCGACCGCGAACGCTGTCTGGAAGCCGGCATGGACGATTACCTGCCGAAGCCGATCAGTCCGCGGGCGCTGCTCGAAAAGCTCGATCGCTGGCTGGGCTCGGACGTCGAGACCCGGCGCAACGCCGGTTAAAACGAATTTGGCGGGCAGGACTGCGGCAAGAGACTGACGCATGCGTATGGTGCGATCGCACCATACCAAAGCAAAAACCAAGCTCGGACAATGTGGCTGTTGATTCCGCTCTTCGGTTACGGGCGGGAGCAGCGACCGCCAACAAGGAACAGCGTCGACTCTACCCCAACGGACCTGTTTTCGGCGATGGCCACGCCATGATCCGCTCTGGCATTCAGGCAACGCGCTCTCGTCCGGATTTTATTTCCCGGCGGCCATGGTCATGGCCGCCGGGATAAATTTTGCTTCAAAAGCCAGACAAGTTGCTGATTTCCGCGGCAAACTCCGGCCGGTCCTTCGGGGCCGGCGCGGGCCTCTCCAGGCAGCCCCTTTTCAGGCGTTACCGGGCTGACACGAAACTGTCATGCGACTGTAATAATCGAGGGCTATTGCGCTCACCGGGCGCCGATAGAACGGGTGCCGAAAGACCATCTTCCGAACAGGAGCAGGCCACATGAGACATTTCATCCGCTCGGCGGCCGTTGCGATTGCAATGGCTGCGGCATCAACCCTTAGCATGGCCGCCGCGATGGCTGCCGACATCTCCGGCGCCGGCGCCACCTTCCCCTATCCGATCTATGCGAAGTGGGCCGACGCCTACAAGAAGGAGACCGGCATCGGTCTCAACTATCAGTCGATCGGCTCCGGCGGCGGCATCAAGCAGATCAAGGCCAAGACCGTGACCTTCGGCGCTTCCGACGCGCCGCTGAAGGGCGAGGATCTCGACTCCACCGGGCTCGCGCAGTTCCCGATGGTGATGGGCGGCATCGTTCCGGTCGTCAACCTCGAAGGCGTCAAGCCGGGCGAACTGGTGCTCGACGGTCCGACGCTGGCCGACATCTTCGCCGGCAAGATCACCAACTGGAACGACGAAGCGATCAAGAAGCTCAACCCCGACGTCAAGCTGCCCGACCAGGCGATCGCCGTCGTCCACCGTTCGGACGGCTCGGGCACCACGTTCAACTTCAGCTACTACCTGGCCGACGTCAGCGCCGACTGGAAGTCGAAGGTCGGTGTCAACACCGCGCTCGAATGGCCGGTTGGCATCGGCGCCAAGGGCAATGAAGGCGTCGCCAACAACGTCTCGCAGACCGGTGGCGCGATCGGCTATGTCGAATATGCCTATGCCAAGCAGAACAAGCTCACCTATGCCGACATGGTGAACAAGGACGGCAAGAAGGTCGAGCCGACCGCCGCTGCCTTCTCGGCCGCCGCGGCCAATGCCGACTGGAGCTCGCAGCCGGGCTACGGCGTCATCCTGGCCAACCAGCCGGGCGCCGAATCCTGGCCGATGACGTCGGCCACCTGGATCCTCGTCTACAAGAAGCCCGACGATGCCGCGGCCACGACCGAAGCGCTCAAATTCTTCGCCTGGTCGTACGCCAAGGGCGACGAGCTGGCCGCCGGCCTGGACTACGTCCCGATGCCCGACGCCGTCGTGAAGAGCGTCGAGGAAATGTGGGGCAAGGACATCGTCGACGCGAGCGGCAAGCCGCTCTATTCCGGCATGTAATTCCCGCGGAACAAGGGAAGGGCGCCTCCGGCGCCCTCCTGTCTCTTTCGAAATGCGAGGGGCTCAATGACAGCCGTTTCCGAAGCTGCGACATCATCCGCTATGCGGACCAGGGAAGCGACGGTGCGCCGCTTCGCCGTCACCGACATGGTCTTCCGGACGGCCACGCGTCTTTCCGCCATCCTCGTGCTGGTTCTCCTCGGCGGCGTCGCGATCTCGCTGGTCGCCGGCTCGTGGCAGGCGCTGTCGAAATTCGGCTTCTCCTTCCTGACCACCGAATCCTGGAACCCGGTCACCGAGAATTTCGGCGCGCTCGCGCCCATCTACGGCACCATCGTCACCTCGGCCATCGCCATCCTCATCGCCGTGCCGATCGGCATCGGCATCGCCGTCTTCCTGACCGAGCTTTGCCCGCGCCCGCTCCGCCGCCCGATCGGCATCGCGGTCGAGCTGCTCGCCGGCATTCCCTCGATCATCTACGGCATCTGGGGCCTGTTCGTCTTCGCGCCGTTCCTGCAGACGACGGTGCAGCCCTTCATCATCGGTCTTTTCCACGGCATACCGGGGCTCTCCAGCCTGTTTGCCGGTCCGCCCTACGGCATCGGCCTGCTGACCTCGTCGCTGATCCTCGCCATCATGGTGCTGCCCTTCATCACCTCGATCACCAAGGACGTGTTCGACACGGTGCCGGCGGTGCTGAAGGAATCGGCCTACGGCATCGGCTGCACGACCTGGGAAGTGACCCGGCGCGTCGTCATCCCCTACACCCGCGTCGGCATCATGGGCGGCGTCATGCTCGGCCTCGGCCGCGCGCTTGGGGAGACGATGGCCGTCACCTTCGTCATCGGCAACGCGCACCGCATCAGCGCCTCGCTGTTCGCGCCGGGCACGACGATCTCGGCGACCATCGCCAACGAATTCACCGAAGCCGATGGCGATCTCTATACATCCTCGCTGGTGTCGCTCGGCCTGATCCTGTTCATCATCACCTTCGTCATCCTCGCGCTCGCACGCTACATGCTGTTGCGCATCGATAGCCGCACGGGAGCCTGACCGATGTCGACTGCCCAATCGCTTCACCAAAGCCGCAAGCGCAAGAATGCCGTGATGATGGCGCTGTGCGTCATCGCGGCCGGCATCGGCCTGGCATGGCTGGCGCTGATCCTCGGCGCCCTGCTCTACAAGGGGCTCTCCGGGGTGAACCTGGCCGTGTTCACTGAAATGACGCCGCCGCCCGGCGATGCCGGCGGCCTGCTCAACGCCATCTACGGCAGCATCGTGATGACCGTCATCGGCATTATCGTCGGCACGCCGATCGGCGTGCTGGCCGGCACCTACATGGCCGAGTACGGACGCTTCTCGAGGCTCACCACCGTGGTGCGCTTCATCAACGACATCCTGTTGTCGGCGCCTTCGATCATCATCGGCCTGTTCGTCTACGAGCTGATGGTGCGGCCGATGGGACACTTCTCCGCGATTGCCGGCGCCGTCGCGCTGTCGATCCTGGTGATCCCCGTCGTGGTGCGCACCACCGAGGACATGCTGAACCTCGTGCCCAACGCGCTGCGCGAAGCGGGTACGGCAATCGGCGCGCCGCGCTGGGTGGTGATCCGCTCCGTCGCCTACCGCGCGGCGCTCTCCGGCATCGTCACGGGCATCCTTTTGGCAATCGCGCGCATCTCCGGCGAGACGGCGCCGCTTCTCTTCACCGCGCTCAACAACCAGTTTTGGTCGAGCAATCTCAATGCCCCGATGGCCAGCCTGCCGGTGACCATCTTCCAGTTTGCTCTCAGCCCTTACGAGGAGTGGCAGCAGCTGGCCTGGACGGGCGCACTCATAATCACCCTGACGGTTCTCGGGCTGAGCATCTTCGCCCGCAGCCTGACCGGACGCAGAGAGGACAGATGAAACCGATGTTGTCCACCGACCTGAACGTAGCCGAGACGACCGTCGAGAAGGCCAAGATCGAGGTCAAGAACCTCAACTTCTACTATGGCCAGTCGAAGGCGCTGAAGGACATCAACCTGTCCCTGCCCGAGCGCAGCGTGACGGCCTTCATCGGCCCGTCGGGCTGCGGAAAGTCGACGCTGCTGCGCGTGCTCAACCGCATCTACGAGCTCTATCCGAAGCAGAGCGCTGAGGGCCAGGTGCTGCTCGACGGCAAGAACATCCTCGACCGCTCGCAGGACCTCAACCTGCTCAGGACCAAGATCGGCATGGTGTTCCAGAAGCCGACGCCGTTCCCTATGTCGATCTATGAAAACATCGCCTTCGGCGTCAGGCTCTACGAGAAGATCAGCAAGGCCGAGATGGACAGCCGCGTCGAGCAGGCGCTGAAGCGCGCCGCGCTGTGGAGCGAAGTCAAGGACAAGCTCAACGCCAGCGGGCTCAGCCTTTCGGGCGGCCAGCAGCAGCGCCTGTGCATCGCCCGCACCGTGGCGGTCAAGCCCGAGGTCATCCTGCTCGACGAGCCGGCCTCGGCGCTCGATCCGCTGTCGACGGCCAAGATCGAGGAGCTGATCGACGAATTGCAGGCCGACTATACGATCGTCATCGTCACCCACAACATGCAGCAGGCGGCGCGCGTCTCGCGGCAGACGGCGTTCATGTACCTGGGCGAGCTGGTGGAGTTCGACCGGACCGAGAAGATCTTCACCTCGCCCCGCGAGAAGCGCACCCAGGACTACATCACCGGCCGCTTCGGCTGAAGACATACGAGGACATCATCATGGCCGAACATACCGTCGCCTCCTTCGACGAGGATCTGAGGCAGATCAGCCGGCTCATCAACGACATGGGTGACCTTGCCGCCTCGATGGTCGGCGCCTCGACCAGGGCGCTGCTCGAGACCGACAATGCGCTGGCGCAGCGCGTCGTCTCCGACGACGCCATCATGGACGCAAGGCAGCGCGAGCTCGACGACCGCGCCATCACGCTGATCGCCAAGCGCCAGCCGATGGCCGACGACCTGCGCAGCGTGGTCGGAGCGATCCGCATGGCGGGCGACCTCGAGCGCATCGGCGATCTCGCCAAGAACATCGCCAAGCGCGTCGGCTCGGTCGGCGTCAGCGCCGCGCCGCGCGACCTCACGCATTCGATCGATTCCATGGCGCAGATGGTGTTGATCCAGGTCCAGGGCGTGATCCAGGAATATACGGTGGGCGACGCCACGGCGCTGGCCAAGCTTCGCAACGACGACGAACGCATCGACGTCAAATACACATCCGTCTTCCGCGAGCTGTTGACCTATATGATGGAAGATCCGCGCAACATCACCGCTTGCACGCATCTTCTGTTCTGCGCCAAGAACCTCGAGCGCATCGGCGACCATGTGACCAACATCGCCGAGAACGCCTACTATGTGTTGACCGGCACGCAATTGCCCGCCAACCGTCCGAAGCAGGACGAGACGGCAATGTCGGCGCCGGCGGCCTGACGGAAAAGGTTACCCCGATGATCGCGCCACGCATCATGGTGGTGGAGGACGAGGAGCCGCTGGGGGTGCTGCTCCGCTACAATCTCGAATCCGAGGGTTACCAGGTCGAAGTGGTGACCCGCGGCGACGAGGCCGAAATCCGCCTTCAGGAAAACGTTCCCGACCTGCTCGTGCTCGACTGGATGGTGCCGGCGGTGTCCGGCATCGAGCTTTGCCGGCGTCTCAGGATGCGGCCCGAGACCGAGCGGCTGCCGATCATCATGCTGACGGCGCGCGGCGAGGAAAGCGACCGCGTGCGCGGCCTTTCGACCGGCGCCGACGACTATCTGGTCAAGCCGTTCTCGACGCCGGAGTTCATGGCCCGCGTCAAGGCGCTGCTGCGCCGCGCCAAGCCGGAGGTGCTGTCCAGCGTGCTCAAGGTCGGTGACATCGTGCTCGACCGCGAATCGCATCGCGTCTACCGCAAGAAGAGCGAGATCAGGCTCGGCCCGACCGAGTTCCGGCTGCTCGAATTCATGATGCGCCACCCCGGCCGCGTGTTCTCGCGCAGCCAGCTGCTCGACAATGTCTGGGGCGAGACGATCTATATCGACGAGCGCACCGTGGACGTCCATGTCGGCCGCCTGCGCAAGGCCGTCAACAACGGCCGCATGCCGGATGTCATCCGCACCATCCGCGGCGCGGGCTACGCGATCCGGGAAGACTAGTCCCAGGGGGCAGGTGTCCTGACGGGCAGGCACTTCTCGCACCCACGCTTGTGGGTAGCCGAGACGCTCGTGCTTCGTCATCCACGGGCGGAGCAAGGAGCGCAGCGACGCAGCGCAGACCCGAGGATCCATTCCGTGGCTTTGAGGCGCCACCACGGTGCAGAATTCTGCTCCGCTGCGCCCTACGTCCGAGGTAACGGAATGGATCCCAGGGTCTTCGCGACGGAGCTTCGCTCCTGCTCCGCCCTGGAATGACGAAGCTTCGGGGCCTTCGCTGATCTCCGGTGACTGGCGAGACACCCGGAACTGTCACTTCAAAGCTGCCTACGCAACGTGCTTGCCCGCTCTTGCCTGAACTCCCGGCGCGAAAATCTCCTGATCGACGAAGGTCAGCGCGCGCATGGCGCAGCCTTCGCGGATCAGCGGCAGCTCGTTCGGCTCGGTGTCGAAGGAGATCGATTCCGAGTGCTGGCCGCCGGCGGTCTGGGCAATCGCCTTCCTCAGCGCCGGCTCGATCAGGTCGAAGGCGGCCGCGCTGACGCCGACCATGGCGACGGGCGCCGGATCGATGAGTGCGAACAGGCTGCCGAGGCCGAAGCCCAGCGCCTCGCCGGCCCGGCGATAGGCCTCGCGCTCGGGGCCGTCCTTCTCGCGCGCCTTTGCCGCCAGCGCTCGCATGTCGGCGTCGCCGACGTCCGTCGGCGCGGCATCCTCGCTTACGCCCATGGCGCTGCGCCAGATGGCGTAGTTGCCGGCATAGGCCTCCACGCAGCCGCGCCGGCCGCAGCGGCAAAGCGCGCCGCCCGGACGGTGGATCATGTGCCCGAACTCACCGCCGGAGGAATGTGTGCCGGTGAACAACTGGCCCTTCAGCACCAGGCCCATGCCGATGCCGTGCGACAACAGGATGGCGATGAAATTGTCGCGATAGCGGTTGGGGTCACGCCACTGCAGCGCCACCGCCATCATGTTGCAGTCGTTCTCCATGGTGGCTGGAATGCCGAATTCCCTCTCGAGGATGTCGGCAAAAGGAATGTCGGTCAGCGGCGTGATCGGCGACCACAGCATGGCGCGCGCGTGGGAATCGGTTATGCCCTGGATACCCATGGCGATGCGGGCGACGCTGCCGACGTCGAGGTCGGGATCCTGCAGCCGACGCCGGACGATCGCCATGCATTCGCCGATCAGTTCTTCACGCGGCATGACAAGGGTGTCCAGGCGCTGCTGCTCCTCGGCAATCACCTGGCCGGCATAGTCGATGACGGCGACCGACAGGAAATTCAGCGACAACACCACAGTCAGCACCGCGGCGGCTTCGGGGTTGAGCGCCAGGCCGATCTGCGGCCGGCCGCGTTTCAACGCCGTCGGCTCGCTGGCCTTGCTTTCGGTGAGAATGCCTTCCTGGATCAGATCGGCGGAAATCGCCGAAATGGTCGAGTGGCTGAGCCCGGTGGTGGCTGCGATCTCCGTCCGCGATGGCTGACCGGCGCGGCGCACGGCCGAAATCACCATGGCGCGGTTGCGCCGGCGCAGATCGTCGTGGCGGATTCCGACCGACATTGGCTGAAGTATTTCCTCCTGGTCATCACGGCTTGATGATGCCATGGGCCGCCGGTGACATGCTAGGGATACTGGCAGAAGCAGCCGACGCTGTCATTATTTATTGCGGAGCTCGAAAAAAAGTTCGCGACACCTCAAAAACCATCAGAATCCGAGTTGACAGCGGCACAGCGTTGGATCAGTGTTTTTTCGAGGCTCGAAAAAAAGCCTCTGTGCCGGCCTTCGGGCCAGTCTGGGTCGCGCCATACAGGGCGCAGGGAGGATATCATGAAGAAATTCGCAGCCGCCATCCTGGCGGGCGTTGCCATGTCGCTGACGCTGGCGTCGGTCGCCGAGGCGAAGGACAAGGTGATCGGCGTCTCGTGGTCGAATTTCCAGGAAGAGCGCTGGAAGACCGACGAAGCGGCGATGAAGGCCGCCATCGAGGCTGCCGGCGACAAGTATATTTCGGCCGACGCGCAGTCCAATCCGGGCAAGCAGCTTACCGACGTCGAAAGCCTGATCTCGCAGGGCGCCAACGCGCTGATCATCCTTGCGCAGGACGCTTCGGCGATCGGTCCGGCGGTGCAGAAGGCGCTCGACGAAGGCATCCCGGTTGTCGGCTACGACCGCCTGATCGAGAACAAGGACGTGTTCTACCTGACCTTCGACAACAAGGAAGTCGGGCGCATGCAGGCCCGCGAGGTGTTCAAGGTGAAGCCCGAGGGCAACTACGTCTTCATCAAGGGCTCTGGCGCCGATCCGAACGCCGACTTCCTGTTCTCGGGCTCCATGGAAGTCCTGAAGGACGCGATCGACAGCGGCAAGATCAAGAATGTCGGCGAGGCCTATACCGACGGCTGGCTGCCCGCCAACGCGCAGAAGAACATGGAGCAGTTCCTGACCGCCAACGACAACAAGGTCGACGCGGTCGTCGCTGCCAATGACGGCACCGCCGGCGGCGTCGTCGCGGCGCTGACGGCGCAAGGCTTGGCCGGCACCGTTCCGGTCTCCGGCCAGGACGGCGACCACGCGGCGCTCAACCGCATCGCGCTCGGCACGCAGACCGTGTCGGTGTGGAAGGACGCGCGCGAGCTTGGCAAGAACGCCGCCGAGATCGCCTCGCAACTCGCCGGCGGCAAGAAGATGGGCGATATCGCCGGCGCCAAGGACTTCACGACGCCCGGCGGCAACGCCGTCAAGTCGCTGTTCCTGACCCCGATCGCGATCACCAAGGACAATCTCAACGTCGTCATCGACGCCGGCTGGATCAAGAAGGACGAAGTCTGCGCGGGCGTGCCCGCCGGCAGCGTCAAGGTCTGCAACTAAGTCTGCCGGCTCTCGATCAAAATCCCTGCGCCGCGGCAGGAGCGGTTCAATGAACCGCTCCTGTTCCTTGCCCGGACGGAAAACCGCTACGCACTTTTCCTGGAATTGCTTTGAAGCCGCGGCGTTTTCTCAAAAAGATTTGTGTTTCCGCCCCGCGCGGATAGTTCTTAGGCTCGATTTCGGCATCCGCGTCAGACGGCAAGCCGGCGGGAGGACATCATGACCGACACGACGTCTACCACACCGGCAGACACTGCGCGGGCATCCGAACTCGGCGCCGTTGCCCGGTTCCTGAAGGCGACCGAGCTCGACACCCGCATGCTCGGCATGATCGGCGCGCTGCTGCTGATCTGGGTCGGGCTGCATGTGATCTCCAGCCTGCGGCTTGGCGTCAACCCGCTCGACTTCGACAGCCGCACCTTCCTCACGCCGCGCAACCTCTGGAACCTGTCGGTGCAGACCTCGGCCGTGGCGATCATGGCCTCCGGCATGGTGCTGGTCATCGTCATGCGCAACATCGACCTGTCCGTCGGATCGGCCGAAGGGGTGATCGGCATGGTCATGGGCTTCGCCCAGGTGCATTTCCTGGTTCGCTTCGTCGGGCTCGAGCTCGGCAACCCGTGGATCTGGATCCTGGCATTGCTGATCGGCCTGGCGCTCGGCCTCATCATCGGCGCCTTCCAGGGTTTCATCATCGCCTATCTCGAAGTGCCGGCCTTCATCGTCACGCTGGGCGGATTGCTGGTATGGCGGGGCGCCGCCTGGTGGGTCACCAGCGGGC
>NZ_RZTO01001139.1:0-1475 GCF_003997225.1 Mesorhizobium sp. M2C.T.Ca.TU.002.02.1.1 | reverse complement strand
CCGCCGGCCGGAATGGGGCACATCCCGCCGGCATGGTCAAAACCGCTGCTCATCCGCTCGATCACCTCGTGCTGCCGACACGGAGCCTCGATGCCGTGCGGTCGCGTCTGGTCTCGCTCGGCTTTGTCGTCGCGCCCACGGGCATCCACCCGTTCGGCACCGAGAATGCCTGCGTCTTTTTCGCCGACGGCACCTATCTGGAGCCGCTGGCGGTCGGAAATGAACAGACGGCAGACCTCGCCATAAGCGAAGGCAACGTCTTCGTCGCGCGGGACCGCCTCTACCGTCAAACCCTTGGCGAGGAAGGTTTTTCCGCGGTCGTCTTCGGAACGGCCAATGCCGATGCCGATCAGGCGCGCTATGTCGAGGCCGGTCTTTCGGCCGGCGAGATGCTGAGCTTCTCGCGCGCCTTTACCGACGCGAGCGGCAAAAGCGACATGGCTTCCTTCAAGCTGGCATTCGTATCCGATAAGGAGGCCGACGAGGCCTTCCTCTTCGCCTGCCAGCGCATCAACGCGCCCAAGATCGATCGGACGGCCCTGCAGGCGCACGCCAATGGCGTGACGGGTATTCTTGAAATTATCGCCGTCAGTGACAGGCCCGCTGCGCAGATTGGGTTGATCGCGACCGCTGCCCAAGCTGATGCGAGCGATGGCCGCGCGGTGCGGCTACCGAATGCAGTCCTCAGCGTTTTCTCGTCTGAAGATTATGGCTCGCGCTTCGGCCTGACGGTCGCACCATCGCCGAACCTGCGCTTCACGGCCATCGTTTTCTCGGTTCGCGATGGGGCCGCCACCCGGCGCCTGCTTGCGAACAACGCGGTCCAACACAACATGAGCGGCAACGATATCGTCGTTGCGCCGGCGCCCGGCCAAGGCGCCGCCTTCATCTTCCGGGAGATCCCATGAGCAAGCCGCAAGCGTCCAATTCGATGGCGCCCAATTCATCCGTGACCGTCGGCAAGGTGGTCTTCGCCAACAATGCGCCGCTGTCGCTGATTGCCGGCCCGTGCCAGCTTGAATCGCGCCAGCACGCTTTCGATATGGCCGGCGCGCTGAAGGAACTGACGGACCGGCTGGGCATCGGCCTCGTCTACAAGACCAGCTACGACAAGGCCAACCGCACCTCGCTATCGGCGACGCGCGGCGCGGGGCTCGACGCGGCGATGCCGATCTTCGACGATCTGCGCAAGGAGTTTGGGCTCCCGGTGCTGACCGACGTCCATACCGAGGAACAATGCGCTGTTGTCGCGCCGCATGTCGATGTTCTGCAGATCCCGGCCTTTCTGTCGCGCCAGACCGATATGCTGGTCGCCGCGGCCAAAACCGGCAAGGTCATCAATGTGAAGAAGGGCCAGTTCCTCGCGCCCTGGGACATGAAGAACGTCGTCGCCAAGATCACCGGTTCCGGCAATCCGAACGTTCTGACCACCGAGCGCGGCGTCTCCTTCGGCTACAACACGCTGGTGTCGGACA
>NZ_RZTO01001138.1:0-1475 GCF_003997225.1 Mesorhizobium sp. M2C.T.Ca.TU.002.02.1.1 | reverse complement strand
GATCGTCGGCGACGAGCCGGGCAAGCTGAAAGCGGCCTCGCCGCTGGGCAAGCTGTTGCCGGGCAACCTCGATTCGGCCCTGGCCGTCGCTTCCGCCGAGCATCCCGCGATCCTTGCCACCCAGCATCTCGTCGATGCGGCGGCGTTCTCGGTGAAATCTTCGGAAGGCGCGCTGCTGCCGCAGGTGACGGCTTCGGCCGGCATTTCGGACAATTACAGCCACTCCGTTCCCGACATTAGGGGCACCAACGGCACCTCGACCTCGGCCAATATCGGCGCCACGCTGACCATCCCGATCTATTCGGGCGGCAGGACCTCGGCGCTGGTGCGGCAAAACAAGGAATCGCTCAGCGAGGCCCGTATCCAGGTCGATGTCAGCCGCGACCAGGTACGCCAGGCCGTGGTTTCGGCGTGGACGCAGTATGTCGCCGCGCGCGAAAGCGTGGATGCCAACAGGCAGGTGATCGATGCCGCGCAACTGGCGCTCAATGGCGTCATCGAAGAGCGCAATGTCGGCCAGCGCACCACGCTGGACGTGTTGAACGCGCAGAACGCGGTCATCACCGCCAAGATCAACCAGGCCAGCTCCGAACGCGACGTGGTCGTGGCGAGCTACGCCATCCTGTCGGCGATGGGCCACCTGTCGGTCGATCGCCTTGGCCTGGCGGTCACCAAATACAGGCCGGAAGAGCACTACAACGCCGTCAAGGACAAGTGGTACGGCCTGCGCACGCCTGACGGGCGCTGATTTCCGATCCAAGCTTTGACAAGCGCCGCGCGTCCAATGGATGCGCGGCGCTTGTCTTTGCGGATGGCTCGTCGGGCTGTGCATCGCCTAAAGCGCGTCGCGATCTTTCAGCTTCGCTCCATGCGCTTTAGGTTTTTGATTTTGCGCATGTCTTCATCCCGAAACCGGTTCCCACTTTCGGGGGGCATGCTTCAATCTGTTGAAATCCCCTAATCTGTTGAAATCCAAAGAGTCCCCAGATTGGGGATTCTCGGATGACGATCGGTCGGTTACGCTGTCGGCATTGATTCGAATTCCGGACCGGGCAGGAACGGAATTCTTGAACGGGTCAGGTTCCTGAACGGTCAATTCTCGGGCAGGTCAGGTTCTTGAGCAGGTCCGTTCTTGGACAGGTCACTAGGGCGGCGGATGTGACGATGGCGACGGCAAGCAGCGCGCAGCGCGAACCTTCCATGGAAGAGATACTGGCTTCCATCCGAAGGATCATCGAAGACAGCGACACCGGGCGAAAGCAGCCCTCCGAGGCTGGCGAGCTGCGCCAGGATCTCGAGCCGGCCGCCGCTGCCGTGCCCCCCGTGTCCGTACCGAATGTCGAGGTTGACGCCTTTCGCTCCGAATTGCATGCCGACGCCCGCAAGCCGGTGACGCTGGCGGAGGTCCAGGCCCAGCTTGCCGCAACCGATCCGGCGCCGGCGCGCGCCGAGGCCCGCCACGAGCCGGTCAGGGC
>NZ_RZTO01001137.1:0-1477 GCF_003997225.1 Mesorhizobium sp. M2C.T.Ca.TU.002.02.1.1 | reverse complement strand
CATCGCGACGCATCTCCATCAACGCATCGCAGACGGAATCACATCCCAACACAAGACCGCTAATCAAAAGCGAGTCATTCATCTCAAAAGATGTGTGCATCCCCTAGCGCAAAGCGGGGGAGAGGTGGCTCGGGCGAAGCCCGAGACGGAGCGGGGGTTGCGGCGCTGGCGGGTTTGTTCTGAAATTCATCAAGATTGCGCTGTCCCCTCTCCGTCGCGGCTTCGCCGCGCCACCTCTCCCCACTGTCGTGGGGCGAGGAAAGGCCCTAGACGATGATCCTGAAATCAGCCGGCACGTCGCCGGCCGCTTCCTCGATCTCGACCTTCGAGACAAGCGCTCCTCGCGGCCCTTGCCACAGGCGTTCGATCATCGCCGTGACGGCGCCATCGGCGCCGGCAATCAGCGCGGTGACCGAGCCGTCGCGCTCGTTGCGCACCCAACCCGTCAGCCCGAGTCGCATGGCTTCACCGCGCGTCCAGACCCGGTAGCTCACGCCTTGCACCGTACCGGAAACACGCACCCGAACGGCTCTTTGCTCACCTTGCATCGTCCGCTCCAGAATCGTCCCCATCAATCTGGAGCACGAGGGGTGAAATGCAATCGGTTTGAGGGCAGCAATTCCGCTGATAGTTGACTCAGTCAACCAATGAGGGAATTATCGGACGCAATGCCCCTAGGAGGCCAGCATGCCGCACGACGCCCTGGTCCATGAGATTCGCCGTTTCAACCGGTTCTATACCGGGCTGGTCGGGCTGCTCGACGAGACCTTGATGCAGAGCCCTTACACATTGGCCGAAGCCCGCGTGCTGTTCGAGCTCGGGCGCAAGCCCCGACCGGGCGGTGGACGGGCCGGTTTGCTGGCGCGCATGTTTCATCTCGACCTCGCGCCCGCGGCGTCGGAGTTGGCCGGCGAACTCAACCTCGCCCCTGCCTATCTCATGAGGGTGCTTCGGAAACTCGCCGCCATGGGGCTGGCAGGAATGCGCGATGGCTCGGAGAACGGGCAGCCCGTTCTTTCGCTGACCAGGCGGGGCAGGGCCGCGCTGGTTGATCTTGAGGCGGCGACCAACCGCGACCTCGCCCGGCTGATCGTCAAGCTCGAGGACAAGGAAGCCGCGGAGCTTTCCGATGCGCTGAACCGCGTGACGCGCCTGCTGGCAGCCGCCGAAATGTGAATTGCCGGTCTGCTCCGGGAAGCAGGCACATGGGACAGGGTTCGGTCAGTTCCCCCGCGCCGCTGCCAGCGCGCCGGGCAATTCCTCGGCGAAGATGTCGAGCTCATGGTCGAGGCCGACGCTGACCCTGATGCACCGGTCGAGTCGTGGCGCCATCGGCTTGCGGATGAACACGTCGCGCGACAAAAGATTCTGCATCACTTTCAGCGCGAAGGCGCCGTCGCGGCCGCAGTCGATCGTGACGAAATTGGTCGCCGACGGCAGCGGCTTGAGGTCGTTCTGCCTGGCGATGGCTGAAATG
>NZ_RZTO01001136.1:0-1482 GCF_003997225.1 Mesorhizobium sp. M2C.T.Ca.TU.002.02.1.1 | reverse complement strand
CCGTATCGATCCGGATCAGGGTTGCCCTGCCGTGATAGGCGACGACCGCCGTCTTGATGTCCACGATCTTCATCGGATCCTCTCCCCGTCATGGCGCCGCGCTTGCAGGGCGCGAAATTTCGCCTAGAAGCTAACTTGTCTAATAAGCATACAAGATTGAATGTTGCGACGTAAACCCCCTTTGAAAGGTTTTGCGCGGCGGGCTTTTGATGGCGCTCATGAGCATTGAATTATTTGATGAATTCATGACTCTCGATCAGGAATCATGATTCTCCAGAAAGGCACTTGTTAGACGAGTATATAAGCGTATAAATTCGATGAAAGCAGGGCTTGACCCATTCACGCCGCCAACCGGGAGGAAAAGAATGCAACAGCGACAGCTGGGATCGTCGCCGGTGAAGGTATCGGAGATCGGCCTGGGGACCTGGGGTATGTCCGGCGCCTTTTGGGGCGCGGCCGACGACAAGGAATCGATCCGGGTGATCAGACGCGCCCTGGAACTTGGCATCACGCTGATCGATACGGCCGAGGCCTACGGACACGGCCATGCCGAGGAGGTCGTCGGCGAGGCGCTGGCCGGCCGCCGCGACAAGGCAGTCATCGCGACCAAGGTCGCGCCCAATCATCTCGAACCCGCCGCGATCGAGGCGGCGCTCGACGGTTCGTTGAAGCGCATGCGGACGGACTATGTCGACGTCTATTTCGTCCACTGGCCGAACTCGGATTTTCCGATCCGCCCGACCATGGAGATGATGGAGCGGCTGCGCGCGTCAGGGCGCATCAAGGCAGTCGGCGTCTCGAATTTCAGCGTCGCCGACATGGACAGCGCCCGTCGGCATGGTGTCATCGACGTGCTCCAGCCGCCCTACAACATGCTATGGCGCGAGGTCGAGGCCGAGACGTTGCCCTATTGCCTCAAGCACAATATCGGCGTGATGCCCTATAGTGGCCTGGCCCAAGGACTGCTTACCGGCACGCTGTCGCCCGACACGAAGTTCGTCGAGGGTGATGAGCGGCGCACGACCGTGCTGTTCCAGCCGGGCACCTATGAGCGGGCGGTGAATGCCGTCGACCTCCTCAAGCCGGTCGCGGCGCGCTACGGCAAGACGGTTCCGCAGCTTGCGATACAGTGGCTCACCAGCAGGCCAGGGGTCAGTTCGCCGCTGGTGGGCGCCCGCACCGTCAAGGAGCTGGAGGAAAACGTCAAGAGCGCCGGCTGGGCGATTTCCGACGCGGACATCGCCGCCATCGACAGGATCACCGCGCCGGTCTGGGCGGAAATCAAGGACAAGGGTGACATGTTCGGTTTCCGCGCACGCCAGCGCCAGGAACAACAAGCGAAGAGGGCCTAGCTATTTGATCCCGGGCTTTAATGGTGCATGCTTGTCATTCGAATCAAAGGATGCGCTATGGGACAGGTTCTACACGGCCGCGCCACGACGACAGAGGCAATCCGTCGAGCAATACAGAATAGTCAAGAGA
>NZ_RZTO01001135.1:0-1489 GCF_003997225.1 Mesorhizobium sp. M2C.T.Ca.TU.002.02.1.1 | reverse complement strand
GCCATGATGCTCGCGGTCATTGGCCGGCTCGAAATGACGCTCGGTCTTTTCCCTGGGATCGCGCTGCGGATCCGGGCTGCCGAGATGATCGGCAACGACCGGCAGCTTCATGCGGATGATGCGCTCGACCTGCCGCAGCTTGGCATTCTCCGAAGGATCGCAAAGCGTGATCGCGATGCCGTCCCTGCCGTTGCGGCCGGTGCGGCCGATGCGATGGACATAGCTTTCCGCTTCGTCCGGCAGATCGAAATTCACGACATGGCTGATGCCGGGCACGTCGATGCCGCGCGCGGCGATGTCGGTGGCAACCAGGATGCGAACCGAGCCCTCGCGGAAATCGTTGAGCGCCTTCTGGCGAGCGTTCTGCGACTTGTTGCCGTGGATGACGGCGGCGTCGAAACCGTCGCGTACAAGATCCTTGGTGACGCGGTCGGCGCCGTGCTTGGTGCGTGAGAACACGATCACCGTGCGCATCGCCTCGTCGGCCAGCATCTTTGACAGCACCTGGCGCTTCTGTTTGGTGCGGGCAAGCACCACGCTCTGCACGATCTCGGCCGCCGTCGTGCTCTGCGGCGAGACCTCGATGCGGACCGGATCCTTCAACAGGCCCTTGGCCAATTCGGCGATCTCGTTCGGCATGGTGGCCGAGAACAGCGCCGTCTGCCGATCCGGCGCGGTCGCCTTGGCGATGCGCTTGACGTCGTTGATGAAGCCCATGTCGAGCATGCGGTCGCCCTCGTCGAGGACGAGCCATTTGGTGTCGGCAAGGATCAGATCACCCTCGCGCACCAGGTCGGTCAACCGGCCAGGCGTTGCGATCAGGATGTCGACGCCAGGCGCGATCTTCTTAACCTGGCTGAAGCGCGAGACGCCGCCGAGCACGAGCGCGGTCGAGATATGCGCGCCCTTGGCGAGCAGCTTGATCGTGTCCTCGATCTGAACGGCGAGCTCGCGGGTCGGCGCCAGGATCAGCGCGCGGGCCGTCTTCGGCCGTCGCTTGGTGCCGAGGCCGATGATCTTCGA
Source organism: Mesorhizobium sp. M2C.T.Ca.TU.002.02.1.1 (assembly GCF_003997225.1). Classification (NCBI taxonomy): domain Bacteria; kingdom Pseudomonadati; phylum Pseudomonadota; class Alphaproteobacteria; order Hyphomicrobiales; family Phyllobacteriaceae; genus Mesorhizobium; species Mesorhizobium sp. M2C.T.Ca.TU.002.02.1.1. Next base: position 466 of record NZ_RZTO01001135.1, on the reverse strand, counting down.
CAGGATCGGCAGCGCGAAGGCCGCCGTCTTGCCCGAACCGGTCTGGGCGATGCCGAATATGTCGCGGCCTTCGAGCTGCGGCGGGATCGCCTGCACCTGAATCGGCTTCGGCTCGGCGAAGCCCGCGGCAAGCGTGGCCTTCAGCAGCGCACCGCTGATGCCAAGGGCCGCGAAACCGGAGAGTTCCCCAGCGTCGTTGCTGGGGATAGTGTTTTCGTTGGTCAAAATTATCTTCTTTCAGGCGGCGCAATCGCCGCAAACGTCGAATGGCGGCAGGGCGCAACCTGCCGTCGAAACAATCATCAGGAAACGACAAGGCGGCGGACGGGAAACGTCCGCGCGGCTGCGCTGTCGTGCCCGCGGGCTTCATGCCCCGGGGCTTTTTCGCCGTCTTGCCGATCGGCCGTGGCCGACTTGAAAGAGGGAAAACAGACGCAACCAGTCTCATTCGTGGAGAAAGCCGGAC
>NZ_RZTO01001134.1:0-1492 GCF_003997225.1 Mesorhizobium sp. M2C.T.Ca.TU.002.02.1.1 | reverse complement strand
GGCCGTCGGCGCCACCGTTCCCGGCGGCGCCACCTTCCGCGAGGCGCATCTGGTGATGGAGATGCTGTCCGACAGCTGCCTGGTCTCCAGCCTCGACCTTGTCGAATTGAACCCGTTCCTCGACGAGCGCGGCCGCACCGCGACCCTGATGGTCGACCTCACCGCCAGCCTGATGGGCCGCCGCATCATGGACCGCCCGACCCGCAGCCATTCCGGGAGCCTCTGATCATGACCCAGCCTTCGCGCCTCGCCATCGTCCCCTTCGTCAGCGTCGACCGCATGATGAAGCTCGTGCTCGCCATCGGCGTCGAGCGCTTCCTGACCGAGCTTGCCGCCTATATCGAGGAGGATTTCCGCCGCTGGGAGCTGTTCGACAAGACGCCGCGCATCGCCTCGCACAGCCATGACGGCGTCATCGAGCTGATGCCGACCAGCGACGGCAAGATGTACGGCTTCAAATATGTCAACGGCCACCCGAAGAACATGCGCGAGGGCCGCCAGACCGTCACCGCCTTCGGCGTGCTCGCCGATGTCGGCTCCGGCTATCCGATGCTCTTGACCGAAATGACCATCCTGACGGCGCTGCGCACCGCCGCCACCTCTGCGGTAGCGGCAAAATACCTGGCGCCCAAGGGTTCGCGCGCCATGGCCATCATCGGCAACGGCGCCCAGTCCGAGTTCCAGGCCGTCGCCTTCAGGGCCCTGCTCGGCATCGACAAGCTGCGGCTCTACGACATCGACCGCTCGGCTTCCGAAAAATGCGCCCGCAACCTTGCCGGCAAGGGCTTCGACATCACCATCTGCGCGACCGGGCAGGATGCGGTCGAAGGGGTCGACATCATCACCACGGTGACGGCCGACAAGCAGTACGCCACCATCCTCACCGACAACATGGTCGGCTCCGGCGTCCACATCAACGCCGTCGGCGGCGACTGCCCCGGCAAGACGGAGCTCCACCGCGACATCCTCTTGCGCTCCGACATCTTCGTCGAGTTCCCGCCGCAGACGCGCATCGAGGGCGAGATCCAGCAACTCGACGCCGACCATCCGGTGACCGAGCTGTGGCGGGTGATGACGGGCCAGGCCGAGGGCCGCAAGTCGGCGGAGCAGATCACGCTGTTCGATTCCGTCGGCTTCGCCACGGAGGATTTTTCCGCGTTGCGTTACGTCCGCGACCAGCTCCAGGCCACCGGCCTCTATGAAGAGCTCGACCTGCTCGCCGACCCCGACGAGCCGCGCGACCTGTTCGGCATGCTGGAGAGGGCGGCGATGCAGCCGGCGGCGTAAGGTCTTTCGCCGAGGCCATTTCGAGGCGCGGCCAATCGCATAGGGCGCTCCCCCTCTCCGTCTCGGCTTCGCCGAGCCACCTCTCCCCGCCTTTGGCGGGGAGAGGAACCCAAGCTTGCAAAGGCCGCGCCGTCAGCGAATGGCGTTTCCTCGCCCCCGCAAAGCGGGGGAGAGGTGGATCGGCGCGCAGCGCCGAGACGGAGAG
>NZ_RZTO01001133.1:0-1495 GCF_003997225.1 Mesorhizobium sp. M2C.T.Ca.TU.002.02.1.1 | reverse complement strand
GATCACCATCTGGCGTGTCTTTGGCGGCTTCGTGCTGGCGTCGATCGTCGCGGTGCCGATCGGCATCGCCATGGGCGCCTGGAAGCCGGTCGAAGCCTTCCTCGAGCCGTTCGTGTCCTTTGCGCGCTACCTGCCGGCGTCTGCTTTCATTCCGCTGCTCATCCTGTGGGCCGGCATCGGTGAGCTGGAAAAGTTGCTGGTGATCTTTGTCGGCTCGGTGTTCCAGATCATCCTGATCGTGGCGGTCAAGGTGGGCGCTACGCGCCGAGACCTCGTCGAGGCCGCTTATACGCTGGGGGCGACCGACAACGGCATCGTCAAGCGTGTCATCATGCCGGCCAACGCGCCGGAGATCGCCGAAACACTGCGGCTGGTGCTGGGCTGGGCCTGGACCTATGTGATCGTCGCCGAGCTGATCGGCTCGTCTTCGGGTATCGGCTACATGATCATCAACAGCCAGTCGCGGCTGGCGACGGGGCAGATCATCTTCGGCATCATCGTCATCGGGCTGATCGGGCTTCTGTCCGATTTCGCCTTCAAGGCGCTCAACCGCTGGCTTTATCCGTGGAGCCTGGCATGAGCAAGCTTCTGATCGAGGGCGTCTCGCGGACCTTTGCCGGGGTCGGTGGCGGGCAGCCGGTGCAGGCGCTGCAGCCGGTCGACCTCGCGGTCGCGGCCAATGACTTCATCACCATCCTGGGGCCATCAGGCTGCGGAAAGTCGACTTTGCTCAGGATCGTCGCCGGACTGGAAGCGCCGAGCACCGGTCGCGTGCTGCTCGACGGCAAGGCGGTCACAAGGCCGGGGCCGGATCGCGGCATGGTGTTTCAGTCCTACACGCTGTTTCCCTGGCTGACCGTCGCCGAGAACATCGGTTTCGGCCTTCGTGAGCAAAACCGGCCCGAGCGCGAGCGCAACGAGGTCGTCGCCTCCTATATCGATCTCGTCGGCCTGAAAGGCTTCGAGAACCACTGGCCGAAACAGCTGTCGGGCGGAATGCAGCAGCGCACGGCGATCGCGCGCGCTCTTGCCAACGACCCCGAGATCCTGCTGCTCGACGAGCCGTTCGGCGCGCTGGACAACCAGACGCGCGGACTGATGCAGGAACTGCTCCTCGGCATCTGGGAGCGGCGCAAGAAGACGGTGCTGTTCGTCACCCACGACATCGAGGAGGCGATCTTCATGGCGTCGCGGGTGATCGTCATGAGCGCCCGGCCCGGCCGCATCAAGTCGGACGTACCGGTCGACCTGCCGCATCCGCGCCACTATACGCTGAAGACCAGCCCGGAATTCTCGTCGCTCAAGGCGCAACTCACCGAAGACATCCGCGTCGAGGCGATGCGGACGGCGCAGACGCAGTCCGCTTAGATGCTTTTGTTGCCTGCTTAGGCCGCCAGCAACTGCTTGCGGTCGACGCGCTCCTGCTGCGGCGAGCGGGCGTAGAGCTCGCGGTAGCATTTGGAAAAATGCGAGGCCGAGACGAAGCCGCAGGCGA
>NZ_RZTO01001132.1:0-1495 GCF_003997225.1 Mesorhizobium sp. M2C.T.Ca.TU.002.02.1.1 | reverse complement strand
GCGAGGAACCAGGTCCCCGTCGCAATTGCCGAAAAGCCAAAACATTGCTATCTACGCCGCCATGGAAAAGCTTTTCAGCGATCCGGCCTACAAGGGGTTCGTGCTGCAGGACAGGAAGCGCCTGCCGTCGCGATTTGCCGCGCGGGTCTGTGGCGCGCTCACCAGCCGACTTAGCCTGGCCGACTGATCGAAGTCGCTCGCCGGCCAAGGCCGCGCAGCTTTTCCCATTCTCATATCGACGGATTTACGCACATGAGCGCACCGCGCACCCTCTACGACAAGATCTTCGACGACCATACGGTCGACCGCCAGGACGACGGCACCTGCCTGCTCTATATCGACCGCCACCTCGTGCACGAGGTCACCAGCCCGCAGGCCTTCGAAGGCCTGCGCATGTCGAACCGCAAGGTCCGCCATCCCGAGAAGACGCTGGCCGTGGTCGACCACAACGTGTCGACCTCGCCCGAGCGCAAGTTCGGCATCAAGAACGAGGAAAGCCGTATCCAGGTCGAGGCGCTGGCCAAGAACGCCAAGGATTTCGGCATCGACTATTATTCCGAGAACGATATCCGCCAGGGCATCGTCCATATCATCGGGCCGGAGCAGGGTTTCACGCTGCCGGGCATGACCATCGTCTGCGGCGACAGCCATACCTCCACGCACGGCGCCTTCGGGGCATTGGCGCACGGCATCGGCACGTCCGAGGTCGAGCATGTGCTGGCGACGCAGACGCTGATCCAGCGCAAGGCCAAGAACATGCTGGTGCGCGTCGACGGCCAGTTGCCGGAAGGCGTCACCGCCAAGGACATCATCCTCGCCATCATCGGCGAGATCGGCACCGCCGGCGGCACCGGTTACGTCATCGAATATGCCGGCGAGGCGATCCGCTCGCTGTCGATGGAAGGCCGCATGACGATCTGCAACATGTCGATCGAGGGCGGGGCGCGGGCCGGCCTGATCGCGCCGGACGAGACGACCTTCGCCTATGTCAAGGACAAGCCGCGCGCGCCGAAGGGCGCCGCCTGGGACGCCGCGCTCGCCTATTGGAAGACGCTGCATTCCGACGAGGGCGCGCATTTCGACAAGGTGATCGTGCTCGACGCGGCGAAGCTGCCGCCGATCGTCTCCTGGGGTTCCTCGCCCGAGGACGTCGTCTCGGTGCAGGGCATTGTGCCCGATCCGGAAGAGATCGCGGACGAAAACAAGCGTACGTCGAAGATCCGCGCGCTCGACTATATGGGGCTGACGCCCGGAACCAAGATCACCGACATCGCACTCGACCGCGTCTTCATCGGCTCCTGCACCAATGGCCGCATCGAGGACCTGCGCGCCGCCGCCAAGGTGGTCGAGGGCAAGAAGGTCAATCCGCGGGTCAACGCCATGATCGTGCCGGGTTCCGGCCTGGTCAAGGAACAGGCGGAGGCCGAGGGCCTCGACAAGATCTTCCTCGCCGCCGGCTTCAGCCGGTCGTCGTTCATGGCCAGGCACATCGAGC
>NZ_RZTO01001131.1:0-1498 GCF_003997225.1 Mesorhizobium sp. M2C.T.Ca.TU.002.02.1.1 | reverse complement strand
CGCTCACCGAGGACGAGGATGCGCTGACCGATATCGACCTCGAGGAACTCGGACTGCTGACGCCGCGCGTCACGGAAGAGTGACCGCGAAAACCCGCACGAATGGTTTATTAGCAAGGCCTGCGCGGATTCGTAGCACAGCGCTCACGCCGAAACTGCGTGACATCCGCTAGCCATTTTATCAACTTCATTGCAGTTGTGTTTGAATCCCCGAGCGAAAACGCATAGATCATCGCCAGGGAAAACATTCGAGAGAGAGTTGCAATGGGTTCGTTTTCGATTTGGCACTGGATGATCGTGCTGGTCATCGTGCTTCTGGTGTTCGGCCGCGGCAAGATCCCCGAGCTGATGGGCGACATGGCCAAGGGCATCAAGAGCTTCAAGAAGGGCATGGCTGACGACGACGCTGACGACAAGCGTACCGTCGAGCACCGCGCCGACGAGACTGTTTCGCCGGCCAAGGAAAAGGTCAGCAAGAGCTGATCCCGGTTGTTGCTTTGAGCATGCCGTTGTCCCAAAACCGCTTCGCATGTGCGGGCGGCATGCACGCGTCGGATTAGATTGCCATGTTCGAAGTCGGTTGGAGCGAACTGCTGGTGATCGCGGTCGTCATGATCGTGGTCGTCGGGCCTAAGGATTTGCCCAATATGCTTCGCACTTTCGGCCGCACCGCGGCGAAATTGCGCGCCATGGCCGGCGACTTCCAGAAGCAGTTCAACGAAGCGCTGAAGGAAGCCGAGCTCGATGACGTCAAGAGCTCGATCGACAGTCTTCGCAGCCTTAATCCGATGAACGAGGTGCGCAAGCAGCTCAATCCGTTCGAGCAGGCCGCGGCCGATGTGCGCGCCGGCGTCGATACGATGATGAAGCCCAAGCCGGCTGCCGATCCGACGGCGCCGGCTGCGGAGACGCCGCAGGCCGCCGAACCGCTGAAGAACGGTGCGACGGACATGCCCGGCGTCAACGGAACCGAGCCTGCCTCGGCTGTCCCGATCTTTCCGACCATGACCGACGCCTCCGTCACGGCATCGGTGTCGGAGGCGTCTGAGGCGGCCAAGCCCGCGAAAAAGACCGCGACCGCCAAGGCCAGGACGGCCGGCGCCGCGGCGAAAACGGCAACCGCGCCAAAGGCACCGGCTGCAAAAGCGCCGGCCAAAACCGCGCCGGCTCAGGTCAAGGCCGCCGCGCCTGCCGCCAAGGCTGAGGCGAAGCCTGCCGCGGCCAAGAAGCCTGCGGCCAAGAAGACAACCGACACCAAGAAGACGGCGGGGGCCGCCAAGTGAGCGTAACGGACAAGGAGAGGGAAGAAATCGAGAAATCGTCGGCGCCGCTGATCGAGCATCTCATCGAGTTGCGCCGCCGCCTGATCTGGTCGCTGGGCGGCTTTTTCATCGCCTTTCTCGTCTGCTTCTTCTTTGCCAAGCGCCTGTTCAATTTGCTGGTCATCCCGTTCAAATGGGCGACGCAATGGGCGGGGCTCGATCCGCACAAGGTCGAGC
>NZ_RZTO01001130.1:0-1498 GCF_003997225.1 Mesorhizobium sp. M2C.T.Ca.TU.002.02.1.1 | reverse complement strand
CATGGGCAGGTCGGGGACGTCGCCGAAAATGACGAGGCCGAGCAGGATCGACCAGAGCAGGGCGGTGTAGCGGAAGGGCGCCATGAAGGAGATGTCGCCCGAGCGCATCGCCATGATGATGAACTGATAGCCGACGAGCACCAGCACCGCCGCGAGCGCCAGAAACGCGGTCGCCTGGCCGCTCATCGGCGACCAGCCACCCATCGGCGACAAAAGCAGCGCGCCCAGAACGGTCATGGCAAGCGCGGTCGCCGTCGACACCAGCATGGTGGGGATGGCCTCCGGGATGCGCTTGGTGGAGAGATCGCGCACCGCGCAGCAGGCGACGCTGGCCAATGCCATCAGCGAATAGACGCTGAACCCTTCGAAACCCGGCCGCACGATGATCAGCACGCCGACGAAGCCGGCGGCAATGGCGGTCCAGCGTCGCCAGCCGACGCTTTCGCCGAACACCAAGGCCGCGCCCATGGTCACAGCAAGGGGCAGCGCCTGCATGACGGCCGAGACATTGCCGATCGGCAGATGCGCAAGCGCGATCAGGAAAGACACAGTGGCGCCGGCTTCACCGGCGACGCGCATGGCAACCATCGGGTGCAGCATGGCGGCCGGATTGGCAAGCGCGCCGCGCTTCCAGGCGAGCAGGCCGACGAACAGCGACGCGAAGGCGCCGCGCACCAGCATGACCTGCGCCATGTTCATCGATTCGGAAGAGAATTTGGTGATCGCATCGTTCAAGGTGAAGCCGACCATGGCTACGATCATGAACAGCGCGCCGCGCAGATTTGGCGAGAGGGGCAAAGGCGTTTCCGGATTCTATTTTGGATCGAACCTGTAGCAGGTCGGCGGAAACAGCAACGCCAAAAGAAATGGGCCACGAATTTCTGCGCGGCCCATGAGATCGATTTGCCGAAGTCCCGAAGACTTACTTCGGCGTCAGCACTTCGGTGCCGTTGCCGTTCTGGCCGGCGATGGTCCATAGCCCGTGCAGGGAGCCGTCCTTCTCGATCTTGTAGACGACGAGGCCGACCTCCTTGCCCATCGCGTAGCCGGCGGAAAACGCATTGTCGTTACGCATGCAGATGCCGTCCGAGGTCGAGCCGCCGGTCTCCCAGTGGATCGTGCAGGTCGTGTCGCTGGTCAGCGTGATCGTTGCCTCGCCGCCATATTTGGAGCCGTCGAAATTGGTGCCGGCGACGGTGTAGGTGCCGCCGATCGACTGAGCCGCGGCCGGCATGGAAGCAATCCCAAGCATTGCGAGTGAAAGCATGAATGCGCGCATGTGCACTCCCCCTAGAGCGAAAATCGCGCTCGAAAGCTAGGCCGGAAAAGGCCAGCGGTAAATCGGGCGGAGGATGGCGTGGAGGGTTTATTTCGAGTGTGGCCCGGAGGCCTCGTGCAGGCTGCCGGCAATGGCGCCGACCAGCGGGTCGTATTTTGTCTTGAGCGCCGCGGGGTACTCGATGAAGACGCTGTGGATGACGTCCTCCTTGCCGAACAC
>NZ_RZTO01000112.1:0-11186 GCF_003997225.1 Mesorhizobium sp. M2C.T.Ca.TU.002.02.1.1 | reverse complement strand
GGGCAAGGAAGATCGTGCCTTGCGCACCATTCAGCGTTCGGAGAGCCGATTCAAGAACAGGCTGAGCGAGGAACTCTCAAATGAGCTGAGGGTCCAAAAAATGGTCCAGGAAGTGCGCGAGATGGCCGTTGCCGACGGCAATACGGCGGACAATCTCCTGCTTCCCGTCGTGCCAGGGTTCGATCCTGCGGCACTCGGTTACGGCTTCGCCCAGGTGCATGAATTCGAGCTTTTCCACACGTTGGTGAAGGAAATGCGGTTGCTACCAGCCTCGATCGCGGAGGTTCCCCAAGGTGTGGAGGCGCATTTTAAGAAGCTGCTGAAGACGGTGCTGCGCGCCAACAATCTTGCGGAGCTTACGGCATCGCTTCCAGACCGTGAGGAAACTGGCGCATTTATCAAAATCGGCGACGTCCTGCTCGAACGCTATCCCGAGCCGACCGAATTCCAGCAGCTCATTGAGGGAGCTGTCAAGCTCGACCGACATGCTCTGGAAGAGGTACGCGAGGAAGTCCGGGCAGCTATCGCCAGTATGCCCAAGGCCGTTCCCCAGATCGAGTTCGCAGCATGACCCAACAAGACGAAACCGTAACCGCCGAATTGTTGATGGATCGGCTGCAAGAGGAAGCGAGACGGTCGGGCGATGCCCGTCCCGTGGCCACGCTCGCCCGCGTTGTGGAGGCCTGCGATGAAATCCTGTCAGGCGCGGCAGTTAGGCGCGCAAAGGCCGCGAAGGAGGACTGGCGGATATTCGATCCTGACTTCGTGAAGCTGACGCCGCGCGTCATCGGGCTATATGTCCGCCTCCGCGCGAGGCTCGACAGAGGCCCGACCTCCTGGACTGGCCCGTACCCGACCACCATCCGTGGCTGGCGGGACCTGGCGGAGTATGTTCGACTGCGGGCGGCGGAGGCGCATCGGCCAGGAAGGCCCAAGAGGCCTGCCCCGAGTTCCCGAAAGGCAGACGAGATCGTCGATGGCATCGAGAACCTTCACGACCGGGCCCAGTTGAGGGAGGTGGTCGCCAAAGGCCGGGAGGCGAAACGACAGCTCGACATAATGACCGAGGCTCTTCGGAAATACCCTGAAATCGATATAGAGGCCTTGCGGGAGGGACGGTCCTTCGCCGCGAAGGTCCAGGGCCCTCAGGCGCAATCGGCCATCGGGCCCGAGGACGTGAAGTTGATCCGTCGGCTGGTGGCGAGGTTGCGGGACAGCGACGAGCTTGATGAATTCGACCTGATCTATCGTGGCGGCCGCGTAAAGAGGGAGGGTGGACTCGACCTGGTTCCGCCCGAGGAGATGAGACTCCTGGAGCGGCTGGCAGGCCTCGAAGGAACGGCTGAGGAAGACTGAGAAATTGAAACGTGACGCTGGCTCTAACCGACAGTCCGGTTATAGCCAACGCACGCAAATCCTTTAGGCCCTCAAGGAAGAGCGGATGGCGGGCTTGAACTGGAATGCTCATCTCTTGAAGGAATAGAGCGCCCATGCTTGGCTCTCAATTGCCTTCCGGGCTGTGATCGTTGCCCGGCGTTCAATTGGCTCCGTCGACGAGCATCTTGGCCCTAAGGCCGACACATGTTCCATCCATGGCGCGAATGGCAATCTTGCGCCTCATGTCCGCCGTAAAGATCGAGTTTTCCGGCCGCTGAAAGAGGACAATGCCGGGCTACGACACCGGCGATTGGAACTACCCCACGAAGGTCTTCGCCCCTGTGACTACGCGTTCGCAGTCAGGGTGGAGATCTGATCGGTATCGTAGCGGTTCCGCAGGTCGGCAAGCGCTTCCGCATCCGGAGAGCCGTGCACGGCCAGCCTGGCAAGCTCTTCGAAATAGTGCTCGTGCCCGGGTGGAGAGACAGTCATCAGCACGCGCGCCGGCTTTTCGGCAACATTGGTTATGTTGTGCTGCACGCCCGGCGGAATGAACAGGTAGGTACCAGGGGTCGCATGGATCGTCTTTTCACCGACGTGCCAGACGCATTCGCCCTCAAGCACGTAAAAGGTCTCCTCCTGCATGCGATGAACATGGAGGCCGGTGGCGAACCCGGGCGGGATCGTCCAGTCGAACATGCTCGTGTGCTTCGTGTCTTCGCCGGTGACGAGAAAGACCAGCGGATGGCCGCGCAACATAACACCCTTGTTCTCGTCAGGCATGCGTATGACTGGGGCGGCGCTCATTTTGATCCTCCATCGGCTCGAATGCTGCTTTCCGCAGACACCTGCACAGAATGCTCCCCGCCATGCCTGCCAGTCGTGAAGCCATTCCGAAATGATTGCGAAAAAATCGCAAACGGTATCTCCTTCGGGAATGGCAACAAGCCTCGTCTTTGGTCCATTTCGCCTCGACACCGGCGCCGGGATTCTGTTCCGCGGGGACGAGCCGACGCCGCTCGGTCAGCGGGCCGTTGCGCTGCTTGCGCTGCTTGTGGAGCGGACGGGCGTGCTGGTCTCGAAAGAGGCGCTGATTGAGGCGGCATGGCCCGGGCAGGCGATCGAGGACAGCAACCTGACGGTCCAAATATCGGCGGTGCGCCGGACCCTCGAAAACCTGGCCGGCGGTGCATGCTGGATAGAAACGCGGCCGCGGCACGGCTATCGCTATGTCGGACCGGCCGTCGCGGTTGATGGCCTCGACCCGGCAGCCGAGGTCCTGGCCGGACCAACGCTGAATTTGCCCGGCAAGGCTTCGATGGCGGTTCTGCCGTTCTCGAACCTGAGCGGCGACCCTGACCAGGACTACTTCGCCGACGGCATAGTCGACGACATCATCACCGGTCTGGCGCGCATCAACTGGCTGCTCGTCATCGCGCGCAATTCGACCTTCGCCTACAAGGGCCGCGCGGTGGACGTGAAGCAGGTCGGACGCGAGCTTGGCGTACGCTATGTGCTCGAAGGCAGCGTGCGCAGGGCTGGCGGCCGCGTGCGCGTGATCGGGCAAATGATCGATGCGTCGACCGGCACCCACGTATGGGCCGAGCGGTTTGACCGCAACTCCGCCGATATCTTCGCGCTGCAGGATGAGATTGCGCTGTCGGCTGTCGGCGCAATCGCGCCGAGCCTGCGGCGTGCCGAAATCGACAGGGTGAAACGCAAGCGGCCTGACAGTCTCGATGCCTACGATCTGGTGCTGCGGGCGCAACTCGACGTGGATTCCGGTATGCCGGAGCAGGTCAAAAAGGCGCTCGTGCTGCTCGAACGTGCCATCGAGCTCGATCCAGCCTACGCCCTGGCGCACGGCAATGCTGCCATGTGCCACCATTGCCTCTTCCTCCGCGCCGGCCTGCGCGAAACCAGCCGTGCCGCTTCGATACACCATGCCCGCTCCGCCCTAATCCATGGACAGGACGATGCAGCCGCACTGACCCTTGCGGGATTCTCCATGGGCATGGATGGGCACGACCGCAAGGCTGCCTTCACCGCGTTGGAAGCCGCGCTCGCAATCAGCCCGTCATCCGCGCTGACCTACATTCTGGGAAGCGTCATTCTCGGCTGGAGTGGAGAAGCCGAGCGGGCGATCGAGTGGAGCGAGCGGGGCATGCGGCTCAGCCCATTCGACCCATGGGCTTTCGCAGCATTCGATGCGCAGGCGATGAGTCATCTGCTGCGCGGCCGCTACGACGAAGCCTGCCGCGCTGCCTACAGGTCCGTTCATGCCAATCCCGCACACAGCATCACCTACGTGCAATTGGCTGCCGCTATGGCGAGGCTCGGCCGGCTGGAAGAAGCGAGGGCCGCCGCGGCGCGGGTCCTCGAGTTGCAGCCAACGTTCCGTTACGGGCGGCAGTTCGCCGCCGTCAACTGCGATCCTGCGCTCGCTCAACGTCTCGGTGAGGCGCTAAGGGCTGCCGGCTTGCCCGAGTAACCCGCATAAGCTCTGTCCGCCCTCGTACCGACCGGCCCACGCCGCCTTTTGCCCCATCCGTGCTACAGTCAGATTCTTCCTGTAGGCCGGGACGGGACGAGGGCAAGGTTGAAGGTCGTCGGTAGATGCGGACGAGTGTCGCTAGTCGAGGCTGTCGTATCCTGATCGGCTGGCAAGATCACGACCATTCGCGCCTGGCGCCTCAGGAAGAGCGGCCTTCCGGCCATTAAAAAGATGAGGGCGAGACCGCATATCACCAAGATTGCGGCGAACGTGTTTGCAATTGTCTCGCCAAGTTGCATCGCGATCTCTCTCACTATCGATCCCTGCCGTTCGGGTGAACACCGGCTCCTCATGATACCCTTGAGCAAGGGACTTTATTCCGCAGTCCTCTGCCGATGAGGCAGCTCGCCCTCCAAAAAGAGAATTTCGCTTTAGTCTGGAATAGTTTCCGGTCGGCCTTGGTAAAAGGAGGGTGAGCCCGACGTGGAAGCGTTTCGAGGGCCAGGTCGGAACACAGGGAGCGGCGAGCAACTGAGGAAGCATGGCTCTCAGTTGCTCGTAGTCGGGAGGAGCGCGCCCCTTTGCTGATCAGGCCGCCGCATTGCCGAGATACTATCCTCAAGGCTGCTGCCTGGTCCTGGCCACCGTAAGGGACGATTGGGTCGTCGCTATTCGGGACTACGTCCCGCAGGTGAACGAACTCCCCGAGTTGCCGTCGTGACGGCCAGATCGGACGGCCGAGATCTCAGTGCCCTCGATGAGGTGCGGCTTGCCGATATCCGCGCCGCGGCGATGCTGCGCGAATTGGCATCGATGTCCTTCGACGCAAGCATCGAGACGGCGCTCGCCGAAGCCGCCGCTGAAATGAGAGTCGGGCGATCGGACGTCATTCGGCCTGCACTTCAGGAATGGTTGGCAATGCGCCGACAGGCGCTTCTCGAATGACGAAACCGGGCCATATCGCGTTATGGCGCCGGCTTGTTGCACCAAGTCCGGAAAGGCGTCAGGTTCCGAGTGATCGCTGAGTTAAGCCACGCCGCTTATACCCAAAGCTCATTCCAAATTGGACTTGTACGAACCGATTAATATCCTCAAGCCGGTGGCTCCTGACCTGTGGATCGTGGATGGGCCGCAGATGGAGTTCGGCATAACGGTTGCTACTGCTCTTTTCGCTTCTTCAATCCATCAAGAATCTTCAAAGCGAGGCTAGCATAGTCGCCATCGAAGTGGTGGCCCCCTGGGGTTTGGATGATCTCGATCCCTTGCCCTGCTAACTCCGGGCAAAAAGAATCCGTCTCATCCTGTCCATAGAAGCACTGCACGAGGTTTGGCGGGACCTGCTTGATGGCCGGCGCCACGGGGAGCGCTTCCGCGCTTGGAGCAGCGCCAAGCCATCCGGCGACGCGGATCTCCCAGTCCGCGGCATTTGCGAAGCCGAGAAGCGAAAGCTGGGCGACATGTGATTTGATGTCGGCTCCGAGGCGATCGTAAGCGAAAGGAAGGACATCCGCACCAAACGAATAGCCTATCAGCGCGACCCTATCAGCATGCCATTTGTCAGCATATGCCTGGATCACGGCGCTCAGGTCGGCGGCCGTCTGTTCAGGCGATTTCCTGTTCCAGAAATACCGCACGCTGTCCCACCCGACGACCGAAACGCCGCGAGATTGCAGCTCTTCCGCAATGGTCTTGTCGAGGTCCCGCCACCCGCCGTCGCCCGACAGAACCACCGCCATCAAGCCGGACGGGCTTGGCGACGGCAATTCGATCAATGGCAGTGCCGAGACCCCGACGGCATCGACTGCGGCGAGATGTGGCTGCAATAGCGTCGCCATACCGTCAGAGGCCGTCCCGGAAAGCGGCGTCACCGCCACCGGCATCCCACTGCTTTGCAGAGTCTCGAAACGGGCGCGAGCCTCAGCCCCTTCGCCGGTAGTGAGCCCAACACTCCAGAACCCGTTGAGGTTTTTGGTCGGTCCGTAGATATAGCCGTCATCATATTTTGACACGGCGGCCGCCGCGCAGAGCGGGCGCTTGCCAGGCAGTGCTATGCTCGGATCCACTGACACGGCCCCAGCCAACGTGTTGACCGGGGATTGCGCCAGAATGGCTCCGGCCAGCGTCCCGCCTGCGCCAAAGCCGGCAACGATCGGGAAATGATATTGCAGGCCGCTATGCCGGCGCTGTAACTGACGGCTGAGCCCCTCGATATCGCCAATGAGGTTGTCGCACGCCTGGTCGCCCTTGGTCAGATTGTCCAGATAGCTTTTGGTGTCGACTCCAACCGCGAGCGCACCGTCCCGTCCGAGCGCCGCAAGCGTGGCTTGGTCGGCTTCGGACCACCTGGCAAGGTCCGAGAACAACACCACATAGCCTCTGATCTCGCCGTCCGGCACAACGACGCGCACGTCGCCCAATCTGCCGCCGTCCAGCGCCAATGCCGGCATCGTCAGTAGAAACCAGACTACTGCCGCGAAAAGAGTGGCTGACTTATGCACCTCGCGAATACCTTCCGGGGCCCTTGAAGTTGAGGCCGATCAACGCTGCTGCGTCCGCCAATGTCACAAATGGGCCCAATGTACCCGAGGCCGCCAGATAGCGCGGCTCCCAAACCGGGTTGAACTTGTCCTTGAAGGCCCTCAGCCCGCGGAAATTGTAGAAAGGTGTGCCGTAGCGCCAGATCACGGCACCCAGCCAGTGCCAGCGGGACGACAGCGGCGCCGGCAATACGCCGCTCAGCGGCGCTGCGCCCAGGCTCAACGTTTGATAATGACTTTCCTTCAGGCGAAGGATCAGGCGCGTGAACAGGAACTCCATCGCATAGGAAGACGCTTCCGACGTGTGCCGCATCAATCCGACCGAAGCTTCCTTTCCCGATTCCGTGGTCATGATCGTGGCGAAGGCGATCGGGACTTCGTGTTGACGGACCAGCGCAATCATCTGTGATCCGAGATAGCCGGGTTCGAAGGCCGCGATCGAGAATCCTTTTTCCTCGGTCCGCCGCGAACGCAGCCACTCGGCCGAAATGTCGGCCAGGTCGTCGACGATAGGCGCCATCTCGTTCGGCGCAAGAAGCTCAAATGTCAGCCCGTCTCGTTCGCCTCGCTTGAGCGCATAACGAAGATGCGCGGCTGCCCCGCCCTTCAGCTCGAAGGTCGCGACCTGCACGCATGCCTCTTCGCCGAGCTTCATGACCGACAGGCCCGCGTCAAGATAATGCCGCACGGTTTCAGGCCTCACCTGGTAGAAGGCCGCCCGCCCACCGTGGCTGGCGGCCAGCGTAACGAACCGCTGGATGAGCTCGTGCCAGTCCTCGACCGGGCCGACAGGATCGAACAGGGCAATCCAGCTGCGGCCCCTTTTGCCGTACATTATGAAAGTGTTGCCCGAGCTTGAGAACAGAAGGCTCTTATCGCCCATCAGCGCCAACATCGCCTGGCTTCGATCCTGACCATTGATGATCCGTGCCGCGTGTCCAAGCGCGACGGCATTCGGGCGCGGAGCGAGGCCCTTTGGCGGGCGAAGCAATTGCCAGAACCCGATCATGGTGGCGAGAACGGCGGCGCCAAGCAGCGCGCGCAGCGCGCGAGGTGCCTGCGCGTCAAATTCGAACTCCCACCAGAGATCATGGGCGGTGTAATCCACGGTCCTGAAGGCAATAAGGAATATAGCGGTCGCAGCGATCACGATCAGGCCAACGGTCGCGAACCACCCAAGCGTGAAGGCCTGGCCCAGCATCGAGGCCGGCCTGTCGAACTGGCGCCTCGTTGTAATCAGAAGGGCTATGACGATGGTGAGGAAGCCGGCTTCTCCGTAGGCAAGTCCCTTGGTCAGGGACAGACCGAGGCTCGCTGTGGCGATTGTGATTGCGATCCACCAGGCTCCGTCGCGCCTCTCGAAGAGCCCCCTTGCAACGAAAAGGAAGACAATGCCGAGCAGGCTGCCGAGGAAATGAGAGGCCTCGACAGCCCATAGCGGCAGACGCATCGATAGGGTTGCCAGCCGGTGACCGAAAGTCGGTGTCGCCCCCGACACGAGCAACATAATGCCGGTTGCAAATGCGATCACACCCATGAAGCGCGGCGCAAGGCGGGCGGCAGCATGGACAAGGCGGTCATCCGCCGCTGAATTCTCCTGAGGTCCTACTGCATGGCGAACTTCGAACAGCGCAAGCAGCCCGGCCGAGACCACCAATGGGAGCGCGAAATAAATGCCGCGATAGGCCAGCAAGGCCGCCGCGATCTGGTCTGCGGACCCTACCCTGGCAAAGGCCCAGAAGACCACGGCTTCGAACACCCCGATCCCTCCGGGCAAATTGCTCACGGCGCCAAGCGCGGTCGCCGCGGAGAAGATCGCGGCGAAGCTGAAGAAATTCAGCGGTTCGCCCGGAAGCAGCGCCCACAGCGCGGCAGCGGCGCTGACAAGACGTATGCCCGAAAGAGCAAGCTGAATTGCGGCGAGCCCGGTCGGAGGGGCCGGCAGGCAAAAGCCGCCAATTCGTATCGGCTTGCGGAGTCCGAAGAGCACCATGGTCACGGTGCAGACCACGGCGGTGCCGGACAAAGCCGACAGCAGCGGCGTTGGCCATCCGAGAAGGTGCGATACCGCCTCTGCCTCGAACAGGGCCGCGAGGCCTCCAAAGCCCGTCAGGCCGAGTGCGTATCCGGCGGCGATGAACAACAGCAGTCGGGCAATATCCTCCGGCCGAACACCGACGGCGCCGTAAATGCGATATCGCACCGCTGCGCCCGTAAGGGTTCCAAATCCGGCGGCGTTGCCCAAGGCCGTTCCGCAGAATCCTGCGACCACGGGTGCGAGCCCGGGAACCCTGGCGCCCACATAATGGACCGCGCTCACATCTCGCCCGACCAGGGCGGCAAAGCTCACAATCGTGGCAAGGATCGACCATCCGATCGCAGACGGCGGGAAGTGCTTCAGCACATGCACGAGTGCGTTGTAGTCGATGGTTTCGGCGATGCTGCCAAAAGCAAGCACGCTGAAGATCAGGGCGATGAAAATGGTGGCTGAAACGACGAGGCGGTGCGCTTTGACCCGCAAGAGATGGCCTTGCGGGGAGATGCGCTCCGGCATTGATTCAGACGTGTCATCTCGCCCTGCGTCGCGATTACCCTCGCGGCGGGTGCTTCTGTCTGTTGCCTCCGTGCACGTCCTGGCGGAGGCATCCTCCCATGCTGACACCGATCAGTCTCGTGTATTGTCCTTGAAAAGCCACGCCTTTTGCACGCGTGAAGGACGCAGTAGCAAAGGGCCGAACGCGAGGCACCGACAAGTTGCTTGGCCTAATGCACATCACTTTCCATGTCAGCGCACAAAGCCGTGAGGGGTCTGTGAAATGTCCTCTGCCTTGGACTGGCTTCCAGTCGCGAAAATTCTCGTCGGTGACGCGGGCGCCAAGGACTTCGCTTACGCCCGTATTTCTTGTCGCTGGAACGAGACGTAGGCGACGGTGAACAGCAGCAGAAGCGCGGCGATCAAGCCGGCGAGTTGTGGCCAGATCAGAGCCACGCTCAGCGAGAAGGGCAGAGGCGCTCCCATCAGTGCCCCGCTCACCTGGCTGGTCAACAGCAGGCCGAGTGAGCGGGTTGCCGGATTGAGCAAGGCCAGCGTGGTTTCGCCATAGAGGGTATTGGGCGAGATCCGGGCGATAGCCTGCTGGACGTCGATCTGATGAACTGCCGTCATAGGATCGAGCGGGTCGACCGGCGCGATGGCTCCGGCAATCAGTGGCGCCAGCATAGGCCAGAATACCGTGAACAGGAGCCAGGCCGTGAGCGCGCACAGCGCCGACGTTGCTGGCGATTTGACTATTGTGGAGAAGGCCATCGCTACCGCTAGCCAGACGCCGGCATAAACAAAGGAGGCGAACAGGAAGGCAAGGCCGCGGGCGATCTCCTCGCCGCTGGGCGGCAGCCCAAGCAGCAGCATGCCGAGGCCAGTGACCAGCAGCCAAAGGGCGAGCAGGCAGATGGCGATGACCAACAGTCCGCCCAGGAACTTGCCCGTGAGAAGCGCGTCGCGATAAATCGGCTGCGACAGAATGCGCGACAGCGTGCGCCGATTGTACTCTCCGTTTATGGCGTCGAAACCCAGCGCGATCGCTACCAGAGGAATCAGAAAGCCGAGGAAGAAGACGAAAGAAGGCAGCGGCTGCTGCGCGGTGGTGAACAGGCGCAGGAACAGGAACTGATCCTCGCCGATGGTAGCCTTGATCTGGCCGATGGCGGCATAGACCGACCCGACCGCCGTGAGCAGCACCAGCACCATCACCAGATGGATGCGAATGCTGTTCATATGATCGGCGGCTTCCTTGAGCGCGATCGTCGACAGGCCGGCAAACGGCGATCCTTCACGCCGCGATGTCATGGTTCTCTCCTTCGAAAAAGCGCACATAGACCTCGTCGAGAGTAGTCTGTCGCATGGTGATGGAATGAAGCGCTCCGCCGGCGCCAACGATACGACGCGCGACGTCAGCTCTGACATCCGAGTCCGCATCGACGCGCCAGCGTCCGCCCTGCAAGGGCATCAGGCCGGAAACGTGCGGCACCCCGGCCAGCAGCTTCTCCAGATCCGCCTTTTCGGCTTCGACTTCGAGCCTGTACGTGCCGCCGAGAACGTTGGCGGTGAGGTCTTCAACCCGGCCGACGAGGCCGACCTGGCCCTTGCGGAAAAGAGCCACCTGGCTGCAGATCGTCTGCATCATCGCGAGCTGATGGGAGGAAAGCACGAACGTCACGCCCTCGGCCGCCAACTCGCGGATCAGGTCCAGCAGTTCCTGCGTCGACTGCGGATCGAGACCCGAAGTCGGCTCGTCAAGGATGGCGATCTCGGCCTGCTTGACCAATACTTCAGCCAATCCGAGCCGCTGGCGCATGCCGCGCGAGAAGGTGGCGACGCGGCGATGGGCAACCTCGGCCAGCCGTACCCGCGCCAAAGCATCATTGATGCGACCGTCGGCCTCTTTCGATATCAGGCCCGCAAGCCTTGCCGTGTAAGCGAGATTTTCCCACGCAGTCAGATGATCGTAGAAGCCGATCTGGTCCGGCAGGTAACCGACCTGCCGTTTGACGGCCAGCGGCTGGCGCAACGGGTCGAGCCCGAGCACACGGATCGAACCGGCAGTCGGCTCGGTGAGGCCGAGAAGCAAGAGGATCGTGGTGGTCTTTCCCGAACCATTGGGTCCAAGCAAACCGAAGACCTCGCCCTTCTCGACAGTGAGATCGATGCCGTCAACCGCTGGAAATCGACCGTAGCGCTTGACGAGGCCGCGCGCTTCGATGACCGGGCTCATCGCCGA
>NZ_RZTO01001129.1:0-1499 GCF_003997225.1 Mesorhizobium sp. M2C.T.Ca.TU.002.02.1.1 | reverse complement strand
GCGATGCGCTGCCCGAAACACGCGAGGTCGACGGCGCGGATGTGCTGACGGTGGAGGCGCTTGCCATGCGCACCGGCATCTCGGGCGACGAGGCGCAGGAGCTGCTCGACCGGCTGGGCAACGACCGCGCGGCGATCGAGCAGGCGGCGCGGAATCTCAAGGCGAAACGGCGCAGCTGACAGGTCGGCAACCAACCTACCCGCGCTCCACGGCGAGAACGCCGGCATGCCCCAGGGCACGCTGCGTGGCGCCTGCGCTTGGCATACGCTCCCCGTCCGGGTTGACAGGGCAAACACACCGCCCTAATTTTCGCGTTAGTGGCCACTAACGCGAAATACTGGACGGCGCTCGGCGATCCGACACGGCGCACGATCTTCGAACTGCTGGTCGACCGACCCAGTTCGGTCAGCGGGCTGGCCAATGCGCTGCCTGTGACCCGGCCGGCGGTCTCCCAGCATCTGAAGGTTCTCAAGGATGCCGGGTTGGTGGCGGACACGCGCTCCGGCAAGGAACGCATCTACCGGATCGATCCGGATGGCTTGGCGGCGTTTCGGGCGGAGATCGACCAGTTCTGGATGAAGACGCTCGCGGCCTACAAGCTGGCTGTCGAACAACCGACGAAGGACGAGACATGATCAAGCAACCCGCCCCCGCTCCTGTAAGGCATTTCGTCGTCGTCGCGGCTCCGATCGCGCGTGCCTTCAAGGTGTTCACCGAGGATTTCGGCAATTTCAAACCGCGCGAGCACAATCTGCTCGCCGTCCCGATCGCGGAAACGATCTTCGAGCCGCGGGTTGGCGGCCACGTCTACGACCGCGGTGTCGACGGCTCAGAATGCCGCTTCGCCCGCGTGCTCGCCTACGACCCACCGAACCGACTGCTTCTGAGCTGGGACATCAGCCCGCGCTGGCAGATCGAAACCGACCTCGCCCGCACCAGCGAGTGGGAAGTCCGCTTCACGGCTGAATCGGAAAACCGCACCCGCGTCGAAATCGAACATCGCCATATCGAACGGCATGGCCAGGGCTGGGAAGGCGTGCGCGGCGGGGTCGACAGCGATCAGGGCTGGCCGCTCTACCTGCAGCGGTACCAGGCGCTTTTTGCCCAGGCCGCCTGACAGCGCGGCCTGACGGCAGCGCGCCCTGCATCGAGGAGCGGCGCGCAACCCAGGCGGCCACAGCGATCGGAAGGAGCGAAGAAAATGGAAGCCTATTGGTTGAGCACCCTCGGCGTGCTCGCGCTCTGTCTCCTGTCGGTGGGGCTGGCGGTCTATTCCGGCTCGTCCAAGGGATTTGCCGGCAAGCTTTCGGGTCCGGTCATTCCCGCGGACGACGACAACCCGCTCTACCGGATCGACCGCGTCCACATGAACTCGGTCGAGGCACTCGCCCCCTTCGTCGTACCCACGATGCTGGCGATGATGATCGGCGTCGGACCGGTGACGCTTGCAGCGCTCGTCTGGGCGCACCTGGCGATACGGCTCGTCCACATGGTCATCT
>NZ_RZTO01001128.1:0-1500 GCF_003997225.1 Mesorhizobium sp. M2C.T.Ca.TU.002.02.1.1 | reverse complement strand
CGCGGATCGCCGTGGCTTCTTCCGGAGATCCTGCGCGCCACGTCCTGCTACCCCTTCTTCGCCGCCCTGCGGAAGGGCTTCTTGCCGCCTCCGCCCTTGGCTTCCTTTTCGGCGATCAGGGCGAGCGCCTCTTCCATCGTCACCGATTGCGGGTCCTTGCCCTTGGGCAGCGTCGCATTGACCTTTCCGTAATTGACATAGGGGCCATATTTGCCGTCGCGCACGACGATCTTGCCACCGCCATCGGGATGGTCGCCAAGCTCCTTCAGCGCCGCGGGCGTCGCGCCGTTGCGGCCGCCCTTGCCCTTCTGCTGCTTCTCGGCAATCACCGAGACGGCGCGGTTCAAGCCGACCGAGAACACATCCTCGATGCTTTCCAGATTGGCATAGGTGCCGTCATGCAGCACGAACGGGCCGTAGCGTCCAAGCCCGGCGGAGATCATCTTGCCGGTCTCGGGATGTTTTCCCACATCACGCGGAAGGGCCAGCAACGCCAGCGCCTTCTCGTGGTCGATGGACTCGGGCGTCCAGCCCTTGGGCAGGCTCGAGCGCTTGGCCTCCTTACCTTCGCCGCGCTGGATATAGGGGCCGAAACGGCCGCTCCTCAGCGTGATTTCCTCGGCGGTATAAGGGTCCTTGCCAAGCAACTTGACGCCGTCCTCGCCATTGCCGTTCTCGCCATTGGGATTGGCGGCGTCGCCGAGCTGGCGGGTGTAGGAACATTCCGGATAGTTCGAGCAGCCGACGAAGGCGCCGAACTTGCCGAGCTTCAGCGAGAGGTTTCCGGTGCCGCACTTCGGGCAGATACGCGGATTGGAACCGTCCTCGCGCTCCGGGAAGACAAGCGGCGCGAGCTCTTCGTTGAGCGCATCGAGCACGTCGGCGACACGCAGTTCCTTGATGTCGTCGACAGCGCCGGAGAAATCCTTCCAGAAGTCGCGCAGCACGTCCTTCCAGGCGAGCTTGCCGTCGGAAATCTCATCGAGCTTTTCCTCGAGCGAGGCGGTGAAGTCGTATTCGACATAGCGCTCGAAGAAGCTTTCGAGGAAGGCCGAGAGCAGCCGGCCCTTGGCCTGCGGCACCAGCTTGCGGCGGTCGATGGTGACGTAGTCGCGGTCCTCGAGCGTCTTCAGGATCGCGGTGTAGGTCGACGGCCGGCCAATGCCCAGCTCCTCCAGCTTCTTGATCAGCGAGGCCTCGGAATAGCGCGGCGGCGGCTCGGTGGTGTGCTGGGTGGCGTTGATCGCCTGGCGGGCAAGCTGCTCGCCGGAGCGGATCTCGGGCAGGCGGCGGCTCTCCTCGTCCTCCGCGTCCTCGTCCTTCTGGTCGGTATAGGCGGCGATGAAGCCATCGAAGCGGATGACCGAGCCGATCGCGCGAAGCTCCGCGGTGCGGGCGCCGTT
This sequence comes from Mesorhizobium sp. M2C.T.Ca.TU.002.02.1.1, assembly GCF_003997225.1. Taxonomy (NCBI): domain Bacteria; kingdom Pseudomonadati; phylum Pseudomonadota; class Alphaproteobacteria; order Hyphomicrobiales; family Phyllobacteriaceae; genus Mesorhizobium; species Mesorhizobium sp. M2C.T.Ca.TU.002.02.1.1. The sequence goes on along the minus strand of NZ_RZTO01001128.1, from coordinate 97 downwards.
GACCGCCTCGATCTCGACCGTGGTGCGCTCGATCTCGGCCGGCTGCATCTGGCTGGCGATGGCGCGCTTCCAGATCAGCTCGTAGAGGCGGGGCTGG
>NZ_RZTO01001127.1:0-1506 GCF_003997225.1 Mesorhizobium sp. M2C.T.Ca.TU.002.02.1.1 | reverse complement strand
GGGTTGGTTCAAGGCATTGGCCGGGCAGGGGAGCGCTGCCGCTTAGAGCCGAGGCCCCCTCATCCGGCCGCTGCGCGGCCACCTTCTCCCCGAAAGGAGAAGAGACTGTCAACACTGGCGCCTCCTCTTTTCCCCGCCGGGGAGAAGGTGGCCCGAAGGGCCGGATGAGGGGGCGCCTCAGAATTCGGGGCAAATCAATGGAAACCATCGGTTTCATCGGCCTTGGCATCATGGGCGCGCCAATGGCGGGGCACCTTCTCGACGCCGGCTATCACGTCATCGCCAGTGATCACCGCTCGAAGCCGCCGGCCGATCTCATCGCCAAGGGCTTGAAGCCTGTCACCGGCCACGATGCCGTGGCCAAGGCTGCCGACATCATCATCACCATGGTCCCGGATACTCCGCAGGTCGCGGACGTTCTCTTCGGCGAGAACGGCGTCGCCTCTGGTCTGTCCAAGGGCAAGCTCGTCATCGACATGAGCTCGATCTCGCCGATCGCCACTAAGGAATTCGCCGGGAAGATCAACGATCTCGGCTGCGATTATCTCGACGCGCCGGTATCTGGCGGTGAGGTCGGCGCCAAGGCCGCCTCGCTCACCATCATGGTCGGCGGCGAGGAAAAGGCGTTTGAGCGCGCCAGGCCGATCTTCGAGAAGATGGGCAAGAACATCACCCTGGTCGGCCCGAACGGCGTCGGCCAGACCACCAAGGTCGCCAACCAGATCGTCGTGGCGCTGACCATCGAAGCCGTCGGAGAAGCCCTCGTCTTTGCCTCGAAGGCGGGCGCCGATCCGGCCAAGGTCAGGCAGGCGCTGATGGGCGGGCTCGCCGCCTCGCGGATCCTCGAAGTGCATGGCGAGCGCATGATCAAGCGCACCTTCGCGCCGGGCTTCCGCATCGAGCTGCACCAGAAGGACCTCAACCTGGCGCTGGAAGGCGCGAAGGCGCTCGGCGTATCCCTGCCCAACACCTCGACCACGCAGCAGCTGTTCAATTCCTGTGCGGCCAATGGCGGCGCCAAGGAGGATCACTCGGCGCTGGTCAGGGCGCTGGAGCGGATGGCGGGATACGAAATGGGTGAATAGTCAATGGTGAATGGTGAATAGTCGGGGCGTCGTCCCATTCACCATTGACTATTCACTATTCACTTTCAAAAACTTCCTCGCCGCGTAAAGGCTGACCGCCGCCGCGTTCGATACGTTGAGCGAGCGGATAGCGCCTGGCATATCGAGCCGTGCCAGCGCGGTCACCGTCTCGCGGGTCTTCTGCCGCAGGCCCTTGCCTTCCGCGCCCAGCACGAGCGCGATCTTCTCACCGTCGAAGGTCATTTCGAGCTCGGCCGGTCCTTCCGAATCGAGCCCGATGGTCTGGAAGCCGGCCTCGTGCAACTGCCCTAGCGCATCGGCGAGGTTCTTCACCTCGATCTGGTCGATATGCTCCAGCGCGCCGGACGCGGATTTCGCCAGCACGCCGGATTCCTGAGGGCTGTGGCGGGCGGGGGTGATG
>NZ_RZTO01001126.1:0-1508 GCF_003997225.1 Mesorhizobium sp. M2C.T.Ca.TU.002.02.1.1 | reverse complement strand
ATGTCGACGTGAGCGCTTTGACCACGTTCAAGCCGCTTGAGATCGTCTCGCCCTTCGTCAAGGCCGTGGATACGGGCGTCGACGTCACCAATCTGGCGATCGGCGCGGCCATCGGCTCGGGTGGCGACACCGGCGCCGGCTCGGCAGTCATCAACGTCCTCGACGTGACCACGAGGGCGAGCATTGGCTCCGGAGCGACGGTTACTGCGTCGGCAGGTGACGTCTCGGTGACGGCATCGAGCGACGTGAACGTCATCGACTTCGCGGGTAGCATCGCCGTCACTATCGGCTCCGGGCAAAAGAGCGGCAGCGGCGTCGGCATTGGTCTTGACGTCACCGTGCTTGACGAAACGACCGAAGCGCTGATCGCGACGCGCAACGGCGCGGCGACCACGGTCACCGCCGGCGGCAACGTCGTCGTCGACGCTACCTCGTCGGAGGACTTTTTCCAGCTCACCGTCAATGCCGGGGCAGGCAACAGCACCTCGGGCGCCGGCGGGCTCAATGTGCTCGTCAACGATACCACCACGCGGGCACTGGTCGGGCGGGACCCGACCGATGCTGCTTCGACTACCGGCACAGCAGCGATCGATGCCGACGGTTCGGTTGTCGTCGCCGCGGACAGCAAGACGGTGATCGAGAGCTATGCAGGTTCGCTCGGCGTCTCGTTGAGCGGATCGGCGGTCGGCGTTTCCATCGGTATAGTGGTCGACCTCGACCAGACCACCGCAACGGTAGGCGCAGGGTCCACCATCACCGCGCTCGGCGGCAAGACCGCCTCGGTGAACGATGGAATCTTCGACAGTGACGGCAATCAGGGCTCGGAATCCGTCCGCGGCCTTGCCGTTACCGCGACCAGCTATGGCGACGTATTCCTGCTGGCAATCGCGGCGTCCGGCTCGCTGGGCAGCGACAATAGCGGCCAGGGCGGCGGCTCCGGCGGCAGCAGCAGCTCCGGCGGCGGCACCAAGGTGGGCATTGCGGCATCGGTGGGCGTCGCGGTCCTGAAGGGCGAGACCAAGGCCACGATCGGCAATGGCGTCGCGGTCAATCCCGACAATACCGGAGCCGATGCGGGGCAGGGGATCCTGCTGCGCGGCGCCGGCGAGACCAACCTGACCAACGTCACGGGCGGCCTGGCGATCACCGTCCAGGGTGGCGACGCCGGCATCACCGGCTCGGTCACGGTCAACGAGGTCGACAATTTCGTCTGGGCGAGCGCGCTCGGCGGCAACACGCTGAACGCGGCCGGGGGCGGAGTCCGCCTGGATTCCCACGCCAAGGTCGACATCGACGCAGTGACGATCGCTGTCGCCGGCGTCGTCAGCACCAGTTCGTCCAGTTCCGGCAAGAACAGTTCCGTCAATTTCTCCGGCGCTGGCGCAGTGACCGTGAACATGGTCGAGACGGAGGCGCTGGCTGATATCGGCGCCGGCAGCGCGGTCTCGACCACCGGCGACCTGACACTTGCGGCGAGCGACAATTCGGCGATCACCGCGGATTCCGGC
>NZ_RZTO01001125.1:0-1513 GCF_003997225.1 Mesorhizobium sp. M2C.T.Ca.TU.002.02.1.1 | reverse complement strand
CCCGCATGCTTCATCTCCCCGCCCCGACGGCGAACTTGCGCCGCAACCCTTCTGAGCCGAACCGCGATAGGCATCGACATATGCCCGATCGCGGCCGGATCCCTGAGCGCCGCGCCGATCGCCTTGAGCGGCGCGCGTGCCTTGATGTGCTGAACCAGGGACAGAAACGACGACGCCTTGCGCAGGCTGCGGCCGCGCCTGGCGAAGGCCGCCTTCGCGCTGCTGTCCATGGGGTATGCCGCCGCGAAGGCGGCGTCGGCGCGCGTCATCGCCTCGACGTGATGCAATTCGAGCACCCGCGAGATCGAGCCGGTGCGGATGTGGTAGATATAGCCGACGGTCGGCTCGACCACGCAGCGGCCACCGCTGGCCAGCGCGCTCGCCAGCAGGATGTAGTCCTCGCCGATGCGCAGCTTCTCGTCGTAGCGCAGCCTGTTGTCGTCGAGGAAGCGGCGCTGGAAGATCGGCTTGAGATAGCCGAGATTGAAGCGCGATTCGAAGACCAGATTGCCGGCGATGTAGTCGGCCAGCGAGATTTCGCGCAGGTCTTCGAGGTAGCCGGCCGGAAACATGGTGTCGTCGGGCGTGCCGTCCTCGCGCACGACCTGGACATTGTCGACCGCAATTTGCGCGCCCGCCGCTTCGGCGCGGGAGATCATAATGGCCAGGCGGTCGGGAAGCACCGCATCATCGGAATCGAGCACCGCCACCCACCGGCCCCTGGCCAGGTCGAGGCCGGCATTGCGGGCGCCGCCCGGACCACGATTGGCCGGCAGCGTCACCACCTTGACGATATCTTGCGGATAAGCGCGCGCCACATCCAGCGTGCCGTCGCGCGACTGGTCGTCGACGACGATGACCTCGACGGTGACGCCAAGTTGCGCGATCGCGCCGGCGATGGCGCGGTCGAGAGTGGCCTCCGCATTATAGGCGGCGATGACGAAGCTGACGTCAGGCTGCACGCTTGTTCCCTTGTTCTGGCGACGTGAGTCCGTACTGGCGTATTTCGCGGACGCCGACCAAACCGGTGACGACGCCAACGTGCATAATGCCGCGCAGCACGCTGCGGTTCCGTCGCACCGGGCTGATCGCGGTCAAAATCGCCATGCCGAAGCAGTAGGCGGCCTTGGCCGAAGCGAGCCCGACCTGGCAGGCGCGACGCAAACCGCCGGCGCCGCGCCCGATCAGATGGCCATGCGTCTGGCCGACGCGGAAACGGCGGCGGCGCAGCCAGTCGAACGCGGCCCTGGCGCGCGGCACGACTTCGTCGACAAAGGCATCAGGCGCAAAAGCGATGCGGCCGCCAGCCTTGACCATGGCATCGAAGAATTCGGTGTCCTCGCCGCCGGTCTGGCCGCGCGCCAGGCTGAAGCGACGGCCGCGCAGGCTCGCATCGGTCATTGCGAGCAGGACGTTGCAGGTGTAGCCGGTGCGGATCTCGCCGCGCACCCAGACCGGCAAGGTGGAATGGAAATCGCCCTTCCGCATCCAGTCCGGCGCGTCATGGCGGTAA
>NZ_RZTO01001124.1:0-1518 GCF_003997225.1 Mesorhizobium sp. M2C.T.Ca.TU.002.02.1.1 | reverse complement strand
GTGGCGGGCGGAGCTGTCGCCGGCCGGAGCCGGAACCCATGTCGATCTGGTTTGGCAGGTCACGGTCGAGAGGCCGATCCTCAAATTTCTGGCGCCGCTTCTGAAACCAGCCTTCGCCTGGAACCACCGCTGGACCACGCCGCGCGGCGAAGCCGGGCTTCGCCGCTATCTCGCTGCGCAACGAGCGACGAAACCTGCTTGATCACCAGTTTCGGTTGAGCCAGCCGCGAGCGGGTTTTTCGACGATGTAGTAGCTCGCGAGCGCGCAGGCGAACACGGCCGCCAGCATCGGGATCGGCGCGCTGCCGCGCTCATCGACGAATTTGTAGAAAGGCTGCTGCCAGAGATAAAGCGAGTAGGACCACAGCCCGAGCATCACCATCGGCCGCGATGACAACGGTCCTTTCAGAGTACCGCCAGCGAAGTCGAGCGTGTTGACCGCCAGAGCCAGAAGCGGCACGGCGAGGGTGTAATGCAGAGGCGTCGGTATCGGGTTGCTGAAAAGCAGAACGCCCGCGGCCGCGGCCGCAAGAGCCACATAGCGGCTCTTCAGGAAAGCCGGCAGGCGCCCGTCGGCCTTGAGCAGGCAGATCGCGGCGGACAACAGGATCGAGGCGATATGCACGTCGGTGCGCCAGTAGGTGGTCTCGTAGCCCATGCCGAGAACCCCGTACGAAATGGCGCCGTTGGCCATTGCCAGCAGCGCCAGCACGAGCAGCAGCCGCACGACATTCGCCCTTCCGGGAACCACCACGCTGATCAGCGCCAAGAGGATATAGGAGTGCTCCTCGACACAGAGCGACCAGATATGGTCGAGCGCGCCGGCGCGATTGATGAAGATGCCGGCATAATTGTAGGTGAAGGTCAGCGCCGTCAGCGCCGCCTTCCACTTGAAGGCGATGTAGGTGCCGGCAAGGCCGATCATGGCAGCGATCACGAACACAAGCAGCGCTGGATAGATGCGCGAGAAACGCCGCTTGAAGAATTTCTTCAGCGGAAAGCGCTCGATGAACAGGATCTCGCCCATCAGCCGGCCGCTCAGCACGAAGAAGAACTCAACGCCGAGGACGCCGAGATTGATTCCCGGGACCGGAAAGAAATGGCCGATCAGCACCAGGGCGATCGACAGGCCGCGCCAGCCGTCGAGAAAGGCAAGTCTTGTCCTGGCTTCGCTGTCGGCGGCGGTCCGCGGCAGAGCAACGGACGCTGCGGAGATGTCGGTCATACCGTGCCTTCGCAACTCGAGGTCCGTAGCGACGCGTCGCCCGCGTCCGGGACCCTCTGGTATTCCCGCCGGATATATTTTGCAGTGCGGGATAACTTTGTGCAAGTGCGAAGCTGCAATTTGACCGGCGTTTCCGGTCAAACCTTTGTTATGGCAAAGAAAAAGGGGCCGATGCGGCGCCTTCCTTGATCCGCGGCGTCGCCGTTCAGGCGTTTGCCGCGGCCACGGCGCGCTTGGCCATCACCGCGATCAGATTGGCGCGGTAGTCGGCGGAGGCATGGATGTCGCTCATC
>NZ_RZTO01001123.1:0-1524 GCF_003997225.1 Mesorhizobium sp. M2C.T.Ca.TU.002.02.1.1 | reverse complement strand
CCATAATTCCGCCGATGCGCTCGCCGCCGGCATCGGCATGGTGCACCAGCATTTTCACCTCGCGCCGCGCCTGACGGTGCTGGAGAACCTCCTGATCGGCATTCCCGGCAAGTCGGGCCGGATCGACCGCGCCGGCGGGCTGGCGCGGCTCACCGAGATCAGCCGGCAATACGGGCTGAGCCTCGATCCGAGCCTGCCGGTTTCGGCCTTGTCGGTCGGCGAGCAGCAGCGGCTGGAAATCATCAAGGCGCTGTTTCGCGGCGCGAAGCTTTTGATCCTCGACGAGCCGACGGCCGTGCTGGCGCCTTCGGAGGTCGACGGCCTGTTCGCCGCCCTGCGCTCCATGGCGGCGCAAGGACTGGGCATCATCTTCATCTCGCACAAGCTCAACGAGGTCCGTGCGCTCACCCATCGCTGCGTCGTGCTGCGCCACGGCAAGGTCGCCGGCCGCGTCGATCATCCGGCGCAAACGACCTCGGCCGAGATGGCGAAGCTGATGTGCGGCCACGAAATCGTCCCGCCGGTCAGGGAAGCCTCGACACCTGGCGCTTCCGTGCTGACGCTCGACGGCATCTCCACCTCGGGCCACGCCGGCACGCCGCTGCGCGACGTCTCGCTTTTCGTCCGCGCCGGCGAGATCCTCGGCATCGCCGGCGTCTCCGGCAATGGTCAGCGCGCGCTGGCCGACGTCATTTCCGGCATGCTGGCGCCCAAGGCCGGCACGATGACGATAGCCGGCAAAACGGTTGCGCAATTCTCGCCGCGCGAACTGCAGGCGCTCGGCCTCGGCCGCATTCCGGAAGACCGGATGACGACCGGCCTGGTGACCAACCTGCCTTTGGCCGACTCCATGGTGCTGCCGCGCATCGGCACCGAGGCCTTCAGCCGCAAGGGCTTGCTCAACCCGGCCGCGATCCGCGCCTTCGCCGAGGAACAGATCAAGGCCTTTGATATTCGCTGCCCCGGCCCGATGGTACGCGCCGGCGCCCTGTCCGGCGGCAATCTGCAGAAGGCGCTGCTGGCGCGCGAGCTCGCCTTCGATCCGAAAGTGCTGATCGTCTCGCAGCCGACGCGCGGCCTCGACATCGGCGCCGCGCGCTTCATCCACGAGAAATTCCTCGCCATGCGCGCCAGAGGCTGCGGCATCATCGTCATCGGCGAGGACCTCGAGGAATTGCTGATGCTCTCGGATCGCATCGCCGTGATGTATGAGGGCCGCATCGCCGGCACGCTTCCCAGCGCGGATGCCACCGTCGCCAGGCTCGGCCTGATGATGACCGGCGCCGGGCACACCGAGGAGGCCGCCTGATGTTTCGCCTTGAAGCCCGCACCTCGACCCCCGCCTGGTTCAACCTGGCCCTCCCGCTCATCGCGATCGCCGTTACGCTGGTGCTCTGCAGCGGGCTCATAGCGGTCGCCGGCGCCGGCATCATCGAGGCCTATGGGGTGATGCTGTCCGCCTCGCTCGGCGACAGCTACGCCATCACCGAAACACTGGTGCGCGCCGCCCCGATGATCTTCACC
>NZ_RZTO01001122.1:0-1531 GCF_003997225.1 Mesorhizobium sp. M2C.T.Ca.TU.002.02.1.1 | reverse complement strand
TCAGACTGCTGACAAACCCCTGGCGTTAGCCGGGGGTTTTTGATTCACTGGGTCATGTTGAAGCGACCCGCCCCCGAACAGACCGCGCTCGAGATGGTAACGTTGGACCAACTGGTCCCGGCTGATCATCTGTTGCGCAAGATCGATCGCGCGATCGATTTTTCCTTCATCCACGATCTGACGGCGCCGCTCTATTGCGCCGACAACGGCCGGCCGCCGCTGGACCCGACCTTGATGTTCAAGGCCTTGTTCATCGGCTACTTGTTTGGAGTTCGCTCGGAGCGGCAGTTGGTGCGCGAGATCGAGGTCAACGTCGCCTATCGCTGGTTTCTGCGGCTGAAGTTGACGGACAAGGTATTCGACGCCTCGACACTGTCGCAGAACCGTCGGCGGCGCTACCAGGACGAGACGATTGCGCAGGCGATCTTCGACCGCATCGTGGAGCAGGCGATCCGGATAGGTCTGGTCGACGGCACGGTGCTCTATACCGACAGCACCCATCTGAAGGCCAACGCCAACAAGGGCAAATACGACCTTGCCATGGTCGCCAAGTCACGTGCCGACTACTGGGCCGATCTCGACCGCGCGATCGAGGCCGAGCGGGCGCTGCATGGCCAGAAGCCGCTGAAGAGCAAGCAACGCAAGCCGCCGCAGAAGCAGACCAAGGTCTCGCGCGCCGATCCGGAGGCCGGCTACATGGTGCGCGAGGGCAAGCCGAAGGGCTTCTTCTATCTCGATCACCGCACGGTGGACGGACGCTGCGGCATCATCACCGACACATATACCACGCCGGCCAACGTGCACGACTCGATCGTCTATCTCGGCCGGCTCGACCGCCAGGTGGAGCGCTTCGGCTTCACAGTGGCGGCAACAGGCCTGGATGCCGGCTATGCCACGCCGGGCATCGCCAAGGGGCTGGAAGACAGGAACATCAGAGGTGTTGTCGGCTATCGCAACCCGACCCCGCCGAAGCCCGGCAAGATGAGGAAGAGCGACTTTGTCCATGAACCGGATCTAGACGGCTATCGTTGCCCGCAGGGGCAGCTGCTCACCTATGCCACGACCGATCGCAACGGCTACCGCCAGTACAAGAGCGATCCGGCCATCTGCCGCGACTGCCCGCTCTTGGCCTCCTGCACCTCGAATGCCAAGGCCGAGCGCACCATCACACGCCATGTCTGGCAGGATGCCCGCGAGCGCGTCGACGCCAACCGGCTTACCCCATGGGGCAAGGCCATCTATCGCCGCCGCAAGGAGACGGTCGAGCGATCCTTCGCCGATGCCAAGCAGCTCTTCGGCCATCGCTACGCCCACTTCCGAGGACGAACACGCGTCGCCTGCCAGTGCCTCATCGCAGCCGCCGCCCAGAACATCAAAAAGATCGCAATCAGCCTCTGGCCAAAGCCAAAACCAAGCCTCGCATGAGGGCTCGGCGCCTCCTGTCAAAATCTCCTGACACGAACTTCTCAAACGCTTCAATCACATAAAACAAAACCCCGCCGAAATTCGACGGGGTTTGTCAGCAGTCTGA
>NZ_RZTO01001121.1:0-1544 GCF_003997225.1 Mesorhizobium sp. M2C.T.Ca.TU.002.02.1.1 | reverse complement strand
GTACGGATGCGCCGTGCGGGCATAGCCCGACAGGAACGTGTCGGTGCCGAAGATGATCGTCGCGTTCGACCCATAGATCAGTTCCGGCACGATGCGGTAGTGCAGCGGCGAGGGGTAGAAATAGACCGGCACGCCGGAGATCAGCGGCAGCACCGTGCCCGCCGTCATGCCGAAGGAGTGGAAGATCGGCAGCACGTTGAACACCTTGTCGCCCGAATGGAAGTCGATGCGCGAGGCGGCCTGCGCGGCATTGGCCAGGATGTTGCGGTGGGTGAGCACCACGCCCTTGGGCGTGCCTTCCGAGCCGGAGGTGAACAGGATCGCTGCCGGATCGTCCGCCTTGCGCGCCACTCGCGGCGTCGTCTTGCGCAACAGTCCAAGCAGCTTGTCCTTGAGGCCGATCGTGGCCCGCAGGTCGTCGAGCCAGACGATGTCGACCGAGCGGCCGATCTCCTCCACCACCGGCCCGAGCTTTGCCTGCTCGACGAAAGCGCGGGAGGTCAGCACGGTCCGCACCTCGGCCGCCTTGCAGGCCGACAGGATGTTCGCCGCACCGGCGGTGAAGTTGATCATCGCCGGCACCTTGCCGGCCGACATGACGCCGAGCAGCGTCGCGCAGGAACCGTTGGCGTTGGGCAGCATGATGCCCAGCGTCTCTTGTCCCGCATAGAGATGCTCGAACTTCTCGCCGAGCACCGCGGCTGCGGTGAGCAACTTGCCGTAGCTCAGCGAACCCGTGACAGGATCCTGCACGGCAAGCTCCTTCAAGCCGCGCTCATTGGCCGTCTCGATGATCTTCTCAAGCACCGTCTTGCCGATGTCCTGGGTGCGGAAGACGAGGTCCGACATCACCTGATAGAGCGCGGAACCCGCCGCGGCGCGCCGCTGGCGCCCCTTCAATTCCTGCGCGACTTCGAGCTTCACCGGTTCCAGGATGGTCACCTTGACCTTCGGGAACAAGCGGCGGCGCACATGCTGTGAGGAGAGCCGCGAGAAGTAGCTCTTCTCCAGCCCTTCGATGCGCACCGGCACCACCATCGAGCCGGTCTTGTCGGCGACCATGGCGGCGCCGTCATAGACCTTCATGAGGCCGCCGGTGACGGTGATGCGGCCTTCCGGGAAGATGACCAGCGGATCGCCGCCCTGCACGATCTTGATCAGCGTGCGGGTCGACATCGGCTTCGCCGGATTGAGCGGCAGCGCGCGGGCAAGCTTCATGAACGGCTTCATCCACCAGGCCTGCGCGATCGTATAGTCGATGGCGAAGACCGGCTCCTCGTCGGTTAGCGTCAGCGCCAGCGGGCCGTCGAGGAAGCTGACATGGTTGAGCGCCAGGATCGGCGCCTGGCCGGCCGCCTTGAGGTTGTCCAGCCCCTCGACCTCCAGGCGCAGGAAGGCGCGGAACAGGATCGAGACGAAATCGCGGAACGGATTGGTAGGCAAGTATTTCAGCATCAGCCAGGCGGCGATGGCGTTGGCGACGACGAGGCCGAACAGGATGCCCGCGATGGAGACGCCGGCGGCCTGGATGGCCGCTACGAGGG
>NZ_RZTO01001120.1:0-1554 GCF_003997225.1 Mesorhizobium sp. M2C.T.Ca.TU.002.02.1.1 | reverse complement strand
GCCCGGCGTGGTCGCCATTGCCGGCGCGATGATCACGGCGGCCATCTCGTTTGCGATCCTGGTCGGCGCAACGCCGATCGCGCCGACCGCCGACACGACCTGGGCCCTGATTGCCGCCAATGCCGTTTTTGTCCTGTTTCTCATCGCCTTGATCGCCCGGGAGGTGCGCCGCATCGTCCTGGCGCGGCGCCACGGCAGGGCCGCCTCGCGGCTGCATGTGCGCATCGTCGCCATGTTCGCGCTGGTCGCCGCCATTCCAGCCATCATGGTGGCGATCATCGCCTCGATCACGCTCGACATCGGCCTCGACCGCTGGTTCGAAATCCGCACCAAGACGATCGTCAACTCGTCGCTGTCGATTGCCGACGCCTATGTGCAGGAGAATGCGCGAAACCTGCAGGGCACGACATTGTCGATGGCATACGATCTCGATGCCTCGCGCACGCTCTATGGGCTCGACAAGGGCGGTTTCCTCGATCTGTTGAACAAGGAAGCCGTCGGGCGCGGACTGGCGCATGCGGCCCTGATCAAGCCGGACGGCTCGTTCGTCATGAACGCCAAGACCGATGCCGATTTTCCTATGCCCGAGCCGCCCTCGGGCGCGGTCGACACCGCGTCCGACGGCAAGCCGGTGCTGATAGAGCCGCGCACCCGCAACATCATGGGCGCCATCATCAAGCTGCGCGAGATCGAAGGGCTTTACCTCTATACGATCCGGCTGGTCGATCCCGACGTGATCAAGGCGCGCCAGATCGTCAAGGCCAACACCGACGAATACCGCAACCTGGAGGACAACCGCCGGACCTCGCAGGTCGCCTTTGCGCTGCCTTATCTGTCGCTCACGCTGATCATCACGCTCTCGGCGATCTGGACCGGCATTGCGGTCGCCGACCGGCTTGTGCGGCCGATCCGCCAGCTGATCGGCGCCGCCGACGAGGTGGCGACCGGCAATCTCGACGTCGCCGTTCCCGTGCGCCAGTCCGATGGCGACGTCGCCTCGCTCGGCGAGACCTTCAACAACATGATCCTGGAGCTCAAATCGCAACGCAACGAGCTGCTGTCGGCCAAGGATCTGATCGACGAGCGCCGGCGTTTCTCCGAGGCGGTGCTCGCCGGCGTCACCGCCGGCGTCATCGGTGTCGACCCCTACGGCATCATCACCATCGTCAATCGCTCGGCCGAGACCATGCTGACGATCTCGGCAAATGCGACGCTCGGCCAGAACCTTTCGGCGGTTCTGCCGCTTGTCGGCCGCGTCTTCGAGATCGGCCGGCAGTCCGGCAAGCCGGTCTATCGCGAGCAGGTGACCTTCTTCCGCACCGGCCTGGAGCGCACCTTCAATGTCCAGGTCACGGTCGAGTCCGGCGACGACGGCGAGGAGGAGAAATCCTATGTGGTCACCGTCGACGACATCACAGATCTCGTCCAGGCGCAGCGTTCGTCGGCCTGGGCGGATGTGGCGCGACGCATCGCGCATGAGATCAAGAACCCGCTGACGCCGATCCAGCTTTCGGCAGAGCGCATCAGGCGCCGCTACGGCAAGGTCATCACCGA
>NZ_RZTO01000111.1:0-11211 GCF_003997225.1 Mesorhizobium sp. M2C.T.Ca.TU.002.02.1.1 | reverse complement strand
CTCCATGGAACGGCCAAGCGCGTCGCCGAGAGCCTGGAGCTCAGGATTGCCTGCCAACAAGGCGTTCGTCTCGGCAACCAACAGTATTTTCGCCCGAACCTCAGATTCCCACGTCACGAAGGACGACAACAATGTCTACTGAAAACCCGCTTAGAGACCGCACCATCGGCGAAATCGCCGCGACGTTGCCCGGCGCGACCGCTGTGTTCCGCAAATTCAAGCTCGACTTCTGCTGCGGCGGCGACGCGATATTGGCCGAAGCGGTTCGCAAGCGCGGCGTGGACATCGCTGCCGTGGAGGAGGCGCTTGTCGCGCTCGACCCGAGCAAATCCATTCCTGCACCGGAAGCAACCGGCGCGCTGATCGACCACATTGTGAGCCGCTATCAGGAGGCGCATCGGCGCGAGTTGCCCGAGCTCATTCGTCTGGCGCGGAAAGTCGAAGCGGTCCATGCCGGCCATCCGGAAGTGCCGCGGGGCCTTGCCGACACGATCCAGGCGATACAGGGCGAGCTTGAGGAGCATATGCAGACCGAGGAGACAGCGCTCTTCCCGTCCATGCGGCAACAGGATGATGCTGGAAGCACTCGCCCGATCACGCAGATGCGTCACGACCATGATCGGCATGGCGAGCACCTGCGCCGCCTGGAGGCGATCGCCAACAGCTTCGTCCTGCCTGACGGCGCTTGTCGGTCGTGGGAGGCTCTCTATGTCGGGACGGCCAAACTGGTTGACGACGTGATGGAGCACATCCACCTCGAGAACAACGTGCTGTTCCCGAGATTCGAGGATCACGAAGCGGCCTGAGCGAATGATCTCGTTGGGAGCAAGGCGGCTCGTCTCCGGTCCGGTCTCGGATGGACTTCGTTCAGGGGCTCGAGCCTCATCACCTTTCGCAGCTACGTCGTGATGTCCGGGCAGTGTTCTTGGCCCGGCTGGCACGCGGCCCGCAAGAATTCATGGACTACACGGAGAAGACGTCATGAGTGAAGAGCTTTATCCCAGGCCGACAAAGGCATTGGCGGAGAAACGCCGCAGCCTCGCGCCCGAAGCCGAATCGGCTTTCCGTCAGTTTAGCCAGACTGTTTTTCAAGAAGGCGCGCTGCCGCGAAAAATGAAACAGCTGATCGCCGTAGCGGTCGCTCATGTCACGCAATGCCCCTACTGCATTGAGGGTCACACCAAGGCGGCGACAAAGGAAGGCGCGACGCCGGAAGAGATCATGGAAGCGATCTGGGTGGCTGCAGAAATGCGCGCAGGCGCGGCATACGCGCACGCGACTATCGCCCTCAACAAGCTTGAGAACAGGCCCGCCGAGTAGGTCTGCACGCGCGAGAAACTCGGTGGCCGAGACCCTTGCGCCGCTTGGCATCGTCGGTGCACCTGCGGCACACACGCGACGATGAACTTGCGATCTCAATTCCACTGTCGGATACAAACGCGACACTGGGATTGAGCGAGGAAATGTGGCGGCGACGAAGCTGCCTGCGCCCTCGAACGGCGCTCCCAAATTGCGGGATCAATCCTAGTCGCCTAGTCCTTCGCTGAACCGTTCCAGGGTGTCGACGCTGAGGATCTTGATACGCGCACGCTCCAGTTTGATTGCACCTTTGCGCTCGAGCTCCTTCAACGACCGCTGGACTACCTCGCGCACCGATCCGACCATGCTGGCGATTTCCTGGTGCGTGATGCGCGAGCAGGTGCCGGCCACGTGATCGTAACGGCCAGCGCAGCCGAGCAGCACCTTGACTACCCTAGCCGTCACGTCGCGGACTCCCAGGTCCTCGACCATCTGGCCAAGCGCGCGCTGACGATTGGCAAGTAGCCGCGTGGCCGCTTTGGCGATCTCGGGATGCCGGTCAATCTCGGCGCGAAGGACAAGACTCGGCACTAATCCAGTGACGACTTCGCCGACCGCGACGGCACCTTCGGCATTCAGGCCTTCGTCGAACGCGGCGGCTTCGTTGAAGGTGCGACCGGGACCCACCACCCGGAGCACCTGCTCCCGACCGTCGGAGGTCGAGCGATAAACCCGAACGTGGCCACGCACGACAAAGGACAGCCCCTCGCATGGCCAGCCATCCGCAACTACGGTTTCGCCGGGTGAATAACGGCGCGTGTGCACATGGCGAGCGAGTGCAGCCAGCGAGGCTTCGTCAAGTTCGGCGAAGAAGGGAACCCGCGGAAGCACGTCCTCCACGGATCGCTGCTGTTGGCAGGCGGGGTTCGTTCATCGGCGGCGCGCAAAGATTCGGCCACATGACGCGGCGCCGCGAGAACGTCAGCCGACGCGGCTTCGGATAGGAGCCCTTCATCGTTGTCCGAATGATTTCTTCCCGTTTTCGTCAAGGGCGCGATGTCATTCGGTCGGCCGCATTTGCGTTCCGCCGGAGAAATGATGGCATCGGCGCGGAACAGCGGTAGCTATCCGGTGAAGATCGCAGGGGTGCGTATCCGGCGGCCACGAGCCTCTGACCACTGCGGTGCTGGGGTCAAGGTTTCGATGGTGAGAGGCGATGATATTCTTCGAGGAGGAGTTTGACCCGCTCGATGCCTTCATCGGTAAATGCCAGGATCCCGTCATCATCGTTGGTGCCGTACACCCAAATCTCGCTCGGTTGCATTGTTCGAAGGGCGACCAGCGGCGCAGCATGTAACTGAAGGCCTTGCTCAGATCGTGTCCGCGCAAGAGCTTGTCGCGTCTCGATCATCCAGCGCTCGAGTTCGGTGACCAGCGGCACGCTCCGCTCCTAGCGCGCGGCGTAGCGTTGGGCCGGCGACAGGCCGTTGATCTCGCGCTCGATATCGAACAAGGGCATCGATGCGCTTCACGGCTTCAACCGCGAGCGATAGACCAGGTTGGGCTTCTCTCCGCGCGCCTTCTTGCGCGCCGTCGATTCGATATCGCCAGCTCGAACACTTTGCGCCGGCTGTTGGCCCAACAGCTGGATTCCAGAACAGGCCCCGGCTGACGACACGTCGCATAGAGATCGCCATAACCGCCAAAGGCATCGGCCTGCAGAATGCCGCTCCAGCCGGCAAGATGCGCCGCGGGATGTTCGCCTCGGCGATCGCGGGAATAATAGAACACCATCACCGCGGATCGGGGCCGCCGAACGGTCGGTCATCGCGCACATAGGTCCATAATCGGCCGGTGCCGGTCTTGCCATCGGCCAAGACCGGCACCGTCGTGTCGCCGCCGCGCAGACGTGAAGCGGCCAGCACATGGGCTTCGAGCCGCTTGAACAGCGGCATCAGCGCCGCGGCACCGGCACCGACCCTGGTCGGCGAGTGTCGACAGGCTGAGCGGCACGCCTTCGGGGGCATAGCGCTCAGCCTGGCGGTTGAGCGGCTGATGCTGTCCGAACTTCTCGAACAGGATCATCGCCAGCAGGCTGGGACCGGCCCAGCCCCGTGGGGTGGCGTGGAAAGGCGCCGGAGCCTGGCTGATCGCCTCGCAGTCGCGGCAGGTGAACTTCTCCCGCACGTGCTGGATCACCTTCCATTGCCGCGGCACCACCTCCAGCGTCTCGGCGATATCCTCACCCAGCTTGCGCAGCCGATGACCGCCGCAGCAGCGGCAAGCCGCCGGTGCCGCCCCGACCACGCGTTCGCGCGGCAGATGCTCGGGAAATGGCTGGCGCGTCGGTCGTTTGCGTACACAAGATGCCGCCTCTGTGGTCCGGGCCGCGGCCTCGTCTTCCGTAGCCGTGCTCTCGAGCTCCTCGAAGGTGAGCTCCATCTGATCGTGCAGGCGGGCGGAACGTTCAGAACTCTGACCATGCAGCGCCCGCTGCAGCTTCCGGATCGTCAGATCCTGGTATGCGATCAGCGCCGCATCATCCGATGCTCTGGCCCTGGCGACCGCCAGTTCGGCCCCGACCAGCGCTCGCTCGCGGCCTCGTCTTCGGCTCTGGCCAGCGCCGCGGCCAGCGCTGCTCTCAGCGCGCCGATATCGTCTGGAACAGGATCCTGGGCGGTGGCTACCATGCCCTGGATTGAATCATAAAACCTGAGGGCGACGCTCCAATCGAAGGGGAGCCTGTCTCGGGCGCGGAGCCGGGATCCAGATCGCGTCTGGTTAGAGGCAACGGTTATCTTCTTCCGGACGCACGCGTTGCGATTGCGGATTCAACCCCCCGGGGGCGGAACCTCCACCTGGCGGCTCCTGTCGACGCGACACGCCGGATCTTTGGGGGAATGGGATTCGAGGGAGCTTAGAAGCTCCGCAAGTCCCGGCTCGCCGACTGCCTTGCACGCGTCCTCGATCGGCCACCATCGCCGCTTCCGCTGGTCCTTCTCCGACCAGTTGGCCAGTGTCGCAAGGACGTGCAGCCCGAACACGGTCACGTGCCCTGAATCGCTGGAGCCGTCTTCCCGGGGCCTCACGTGTTGGTAGCTTCCAATCGACTCAGGTCCGGCGCGGCCGACCGCGCCCGCTCCCGCGAAAGCTTCGCGTTCGGCCAACCGCGACGGCGAGCAGCCTGCCACCTGCCATCCGCTCGGCACCATCCACCGGCCGCCGCAGAGCGATGTCACGAGCAGAACCTCGAGGAATCCGTCGCGGCTCAGGCGCCACGGCAGCGCCGCGTACTGCTTCGGGATGCTGCGCATTCCGTCAGCGTGTGAGGCCTGAGGCAAGATGTGGTTCATGGCAGCACCCCGAGCCTGCTCCAATCTGCGGCGGTACGACGATGAGGTTGCGGTATACGGATGTGGGCGGCTGGAATTGCGACCAAAGCGATGCACCACGGGCACCGGTATGCTGCTCTCGGCATGGAACGGCCGCAGGACCGGCAAATGCGCCTTGAATTGGAAATTCTCATGTTACGCTCCATCGGCGCGGCGCCGCGAAGCGCCGCAGAGATTGAACCGCATGCTTTTGTGGAATGGCCCGGAGCGGGAGTTATGTGCGGGTTTCAAGGGTTGGGAAGCCCGCTCCGGGAAGGAACACGTCCCTCTCCGGCGAGCCTCGAAACCTTGATGAAAGTCACCATGCACATGTTGTTACTCTAGTTGCTTACGACAGCCTCTTCAAGGCGACGCAATGTCGCCGGAAAACCCGGAATCAATCATCGCGAACGCTACCAGCATCAAACCGAATATGCCCATTGCGATGATCGTTTTCGTTGTCCTGTCCAATTTGTTGTCTCCTATGAGCTTGTTGTCTCCTATGAGCCAAGCGCGACGGCGCGGCGCCGCGTCTGCCCTCTGCTAGTTGCGCAGCGGTTGCTGGGGCGGCGAAAACATCGCCGCGTGTCAAGCTGTTTGACTAAGAATGGGGATCCCCAAGACGGCGGACGACGGCCCGGGCCGCCTGGGGCTACGAACGTGTCAGAAGGGACACCGAGACGACCAGGTATTTCTTGTGACTGCCTGAAATGATCATGCTTCCGACATGGCCATTCGATGCAGTCTGTTCAACTGGGTGGGATCGGGTGCGGCCTTCGGACGCTGGCAGTGCCAAGCGCTGGCCATACTCCAGCGCAAGGCCGCAAGCGGCCGCGATGCCGTGCGGCATTCCATCCGTTTGACTTCGAGTGCAGTCTGGCGATGATGCACCTGTGAACAGGATTTCAACACACGGACTTTCCTTTCGGAAGCGGCCCAAGACAGGCCGCTAGCCCTGGCCTCGCGGATCAGTTCCGTCAGGCCAGGGAGCTTCCTATCGATCCATATTCCTGAGCGATCCGTGGGTGCGCGTCGCCGCCGCGGATGGTTCGATCATGCACGAAGGAAACCGGAAATGGCCAAGAGAAACGGCAATCGAGAAGCCCGCAAGCCGAAGCAGAACAAGGACAAGAAGGCCCAGGCCGCGACTACGGTATCGGAACTTGGCACCAAGGCGGCCGAAGCCGGACGACGCCGCTAGCGTCCGTCCGCAATCGTGGCGGCGGCTTCATTGGCCGCCGTCGCTTGCCCCCTGTCGGCTGTACGGCGGGCGGAGGATCGATCGGGCAGGCGCGTCCGGCCATCCCTCCGCCCCGGTCGCGATAAAGCGCCGCGCATGCGAGTACATGGCATCCAGGCAAGGCACCCGGTCCTGCGCGCGGGGACCGCGGATCAGCCGGTAGGCGTAGCAGCCCATGGCGGCCGCCAACATGACCTGTGCGGCCTTCACGGACCAAAGCAGGATGGCGGCGGTCATTCGAAGATCTCCATGAGAAGACTTTCGTAGCGGCTCTTGATGAGTGCGATCCATTCGTCTGCGTCGACGAGGTCGAGAACGTGGATCGAGAGCAGGAACACTCCGGCTTTCACCATTGTCGCCGAATGCAGGAACGCCGAAACGGGGGGTGGCGCGGCCATGGCGTTGGGCAGCCAGAAGTGGAAGGGGAATCGCGCGCTCTTGATGAGCGTGCCGAGCAGGATCAGCAGAAGCGCGGGGACGTAGAGTTCATTGGCGTGTATCGCGTCGCCCGATGCCAGCACTGCGTCGAGATCGTAGCTGCCGACGATATGGCCGATGACGAGGATGCCCGCAAGCAGCGCAAGGCCGCCGACCGCCGTGATCGTCAGCGCCATGCGGGTGCCGTCACGTGCCGCCTGGTTGTGGTGCCAGTATCCGATCAGCAGGAAGGAGAAGATGCTGGTGAGTTCCCAAAACACCACTAGGAGGGATCAGGTTACCGGACAGGACGACGCCCAGCATCGAGCCGCGAACGCCAGGAAGAAAAGATAGAAGCGGCGGACCGGATCCTCAGGTGAGATGTAGTAGCGCGTATAAGACGACGACGAGAAATCCGATCCCGCTGACCAGCACCGCGAAGATCCACGCGAACCCGTCGATCCTCAGGGCGAAGTCGAGGCCCGGCGAGGGTATCCACTCGAACCTTTGCCGTTCAATCCCTCCGCCACGGACGGATGGGTACAGCGAGAGGGTCAATGTCAGACAGGCCAGCATCGTGGAAGCAGCATCGCCGCCAAGCCTGCCACGAAGGGAAGAGCGATGATCAGAGGCAGCGAATAAAGCTCCATCACTCTCCTAATGTCTGGGCGGTGTGACTGTGCGGCATCTAAGCTATCCACGGCGATCCGCCAACGATCAGCTTGGCGCTCCGCGCGAGAAGGTCGGCCGCCGCGCAAGACCCCCGGTTGCCGCCGGGCCGACGGCGATGACTTCGATCCACGGTGGGTTCCGCAGACACGTGCCTATAATGGGCGTGCGATCGCCGGCCGACAGCCCGAGCAGCGTGATACCTAGAGGCGTGGCCATGGATATCTCCGCAGGCGGCCACATCTGGTCTTCCGGATGGATCAGAAGGCGCCGCTCAGAATCTTCCGAGCCCATAATTCGGTAGGTAACGAAGCCGTCGAGCGACACAGTGCCTTCCCGGATGTCGTCCGGATCGCGCAGTTCAGCACGGTCGAGCTCCTCTGAAAGGGCCGCCGCCAGCGGATGTGATTGTTCCGTGAGCGAACGGGCGAGCGCTTGCAGACGCATACGGTCGCTCGCAGATATGCGGCGGAGAGGAAGGGACAGCCTGGTCATCATGCTTGCTCCAGAGATGGATCAACGACGGATCCCTCCCGATGCCCTCTGATTAGATGCCGCAGCGGCGATCGGGTCGCCGCCATGCGAAGTGAGGACGATCCGATGCCATCAGCCTCACGCGGCGGAGGGATCTGGATCGTCGAAACCGTCCGATGCGGCGGTCGCCAGCGGCGGCTGGTGATCGAACGCTCCCCGGATCAGCTTCAGCGACAGCTTCCGTTGCGCGGGAGCAGACACACCGGCCAGTGTTTCCCTTTCTCGACGCGAGGCCTCAGGCTGGTACTGGACCTTCTCCAACACCACCCTCTCTTCCCGTCCGTCGTGGTCCGTCAACAGAAAGGGCTGGCCTTCGACGAGCCCCAGAAGGGCCAGGCCGCGCAGCGTGGTGATGGGCAGGAACATCCCGACGGGCGATGCCATGCGCTCGAGGGACAGGATGCGGGTGTCGGGATCGCGCCCGTCTACGCTGAAGGTGATGCGGCTGCTCAGCGTCGCGACGTTGGCGGGAACGTCCTCGCGGAAGACAACCACTGCGGTCTCGATCTTCCTCTTCAGGATCGGCGTCAAAGGATCGTCCCTGCCGAAACGGCGGTCGCGCATGACCTCGAGGATGGTGAAGTCCTTGGTCGTCAGCATGCAGGTGTCAGTAAGCATCGCAGTTCTCCATCGCTCCGCTTTAAGGAGCGGTTGCGTTGAAACGGAATGGAGAATCCCCTGGCCGCCTTTGAGCGGCGCAGGGGCTACGACCCTGTGATGAGGCAGCCTCCGAAGAGCGAGAGACGGCAGGGGGGCCGGACCTCGATCATGACGCTGCCCGCAGTTCGACGGGCACCGACGACGCGGAAGGCTGCATCGGAGCCTCGACGCTTGCCGCCGTAAGGCGATGGACGCGACCGTCGCGCGCGGTCCAATTGATCGACTGCCCGGCCGAAAGGCCGATCAGCGCAGCGCCGATCGGCGTAAGGATCGAAACCTTGCCTTCGGCAATGTCCGCCTCGCCCGGGAACACCAGCGTCACGCGCCTGTCTTCTCCAAGGTCGCTGACGAAGCGAACAGCTGAGCCCATGCGGACAACATCGGCCGCGATCCGTCCGTCTGCCACGACGCGCGCCCGGTCAAGTTCCGCCAGAAGTTCATCGGCGACCGCAGGATTCCGGGTCGCATAGGATTCCGCCAGCCGCGACAACCTCCCATGGTCGGTGCGTGTCATGGTGATCGTCGGTTTGCGCGGTCTCTTCGTATCGGAAGCCATTCGGACTTCCTTTCTGATCTTGGACCGCGGACGCACCTTCGGCGTCGCTACGGTCGGTTGGAAATGATGGATTGCTGTCGCCCTGCTGCCTGAATTGTCCGCAGTGATGGGAAATACAAGCTGAAGCCCCGCGGCCGGGGCGCGACGCGACCAAGCCGAGGGGTCAGTAGCCCGCGATGGGGCACACCCGCGTAAGGAGAAGAGTGAAGCGTTCGGTCGACATTCTCGGAATGTGGGGGCTCGGAACTGGAAAATCAAGTAATGCGCGAGATGTGCACGAGATGCGCCGAGGCGGTCCCGTCTGCCAGCCAACCGGACTGGATGCAGCACCTGGCCGGCCCGATCGGCAGTGATTGTCCTGGTCGGCGCTTCGCTCTCGGCTCCCTGACACTGGTCCGCAACGTCGATCTGCCAGCGGCATCAACGCAGTCGGCTCGGCACGACAAGCACGTCGCTCGGGACTTCGTTAAGGATGCGCGATGCCACACTGCCCAGAAGGGCTTGCATCAAGCCCGTTCTTCCACGAGTTCTGGCAACGACGAGATCGATATCGGCTTCGTTCACCAAGACGCGAAGGCCGGTCACCGGATCGCCGCGACGGAAGGACGGCGAGACACAGGTGGCCTCGGTAGGCAAGGACCCTCTCATTGCTTGCGGATCATTTGCCAGGGGCGCTCCGGAGCCTTCGCTTCCGATTGCGCGCCGCACTGGGCGCCAGTTGGCGACGACGTCGTCGAGGTTGACATAGGAAAGGAGCGTCACATCAATGTTCGGGTAGTTGCCCACCAAGCCATTGTCATGCCGCCGAGACGTTCCATGCACCCCCGGCCAAGAACATGGCAACAGCTTTGGCTGGAGACAACGTAGAGCCCAAGGACGGCCATTTCGCCTCGCCGAGTGGCTGTCCTGACATTTCCGGTCATAACCGCACTAAACGTGGTTGCGGTTTAGAAAGAGATCCCGGGATAACCGCTTTTTCGGTTATCCATGGAATGCATCACGAGCTTCTCGCTAGGCGGGACAATGCCTTGCCGAGCGATGCCTTGGTATGCCAGGCGCTTCTGCGAGCTGTGGTCCGACGGCCTCGGCATCTCGAGTCGAGCTGCATGTAATCCAGTGCCCGGCTGATTGCGATCAACCACGCGCGGGCAAATGCTTCGCCACCTCGACAAAATTCCGCACCGCCTTGGCGCGATTGGTACGCTTCCAGACGAGCACCGTCTGGCTGCGGAAGCTCGGATGCAGGATCGGCCTCACCTCGACATTGCGTCCGAGAAAATTGATCAGGCTTTCTGGATAGATGGTGATGCCGAGACCGGCAGCGACGAGGCCAAGCAACGCTAGCGTATTGGAGGCCTCGAGCTTTATGTTGAGCCGCACGCCTTCGGCGGAAAACATATCGTCGAGTCGCCAGCGATAGGCCTCCCACTCGATCATGTCGCCGAGAATAATGTCTTCTTCCGCTAGGTCTGTCGGTCGCACCTCATGCAGCCGTGTAAAGCGGTGATTCCTTGGAGTGACCACATAGAGCGGATCGGCAGAAAGAAGAAGGGTGTGGAAATCGGCGTGGTCGAACGGGCCGATCATGTAGCCGACATCGACTTCGTCATGCGCGAGCGCGAGTTTCTGGCCTTGGGTCCGAATGTAGCGGAGGTTGACATCGATATGCGGATAAAACCGTCGGTAACGTGATACGGCGAAGGGCATCAGCTCGGTGGCAGCAAAGGCCATGTAGGCCACGCGCAAGCTGCCAGTCTTGCCTTCGGCGATTAGTCGGGCTGCCTTCACCGAATTCGAGTATGCCTGCAAAAGCGCTACATTCTGTTCATAGAAGGAGCGCCCGGCCGGCGTAAGGGCAACTTCTCGCGTTGTTCGTTCGAAGAGCGCGAAGCCCAAAATGTGTTCCAGTTTTTGGATACGGCGAGTGAGTGCCGATTGATCGACGTTTAGCCGCTCGGCGCTGCGGCGGAAGTTCAACTCCTCAGCCACGACGAGAAACGAATGGGTAAGCTCTAGGCCCGCTTCCGTGTTCATGCCGTTTCCCAGAGTCAGATTGATGCGTTTGACGCAAGAATAATTGGCTAAAGACCATTTCAGCTCAAGATGGAGACTCGGCAATCTTTCGGCGGATACCGGCGGACGCGAATGTCCCTCGGTCATCGAAAGCCAACGGCGCCGCATTGCCGGCCAAGCAGAGGAAACGCCATGAGCGACGTGGACAACAAGGAACTCGACCGAATGCTGCAGCAGGCGTTCGCGGCATCGACGAAAATCTACCAGGAACGCGGCTTTCAGCGCCGCGTCGGTTTCGGTAGCCGCCCGGCGCTGGTCAGCGTCGATCTCGCCAATGCCTGGACCCGGCCCGGCAATCCGTTCACCTTCGACCAGGATGCCATGGACAACGAGATCATCCCGGGCATGCAGAGGCTGCTGAAGGCTTGCCGAGGTATCGGCCTTTTTTTTTT
>NZ_RZTO01001119.1:0-1560 GCF_003997225.1 Mesorhizobium sp. M2C.T.Ca.TU.002.02.1.1 | reverse complement strand
GAGCAGTTCCGCATCCTGTTCCTCGACAAGAAGAACGGGCTGATCGCCGACGAGGTGCAGCAGACCGGCACCGTCGACCACACGCCGGTCTATCCGCGCGAGGTGGTGAAGCGCGCGCTCGAGCTCTCCGCCAGCGCCGTCATCCTGGTGCACAACCACCCTTCCGGGGATCCCACACCCTCCCGCGCGGACATCGAGATGACCAAGCAGATCATCGATACGGCGAAGCCCCTCGGCATTGCCGTGCACGACCACATCATCATCGGTCGCAAGGGCAATGCCTCGATGAAGGGCCTGCTGCTGATCTGAAATGGGAAGAACCGACATGTCTCTGCACGGCAAGGAACCGTGGCCGCTCGACAAGGCGCGCGCCGCCCTGCTGGTCATCGACATGCAGAGCGACTTCGTCGATGAAGGCGCGGTGATGGAAGTGGCAATGGCCCGGCACCGCATTCCGGTCATGCGGCAGGTGATCGACCTGTGCCGAGCACATGGTGTTCCGGTGATCTACACGCAGCATGTCTTGAGCGACCATTTCGACATATCGCCGCTCGAAACCGCCTACCAGCCAAGGCTGAAGGCCAAGGGCATGCGCGAAGGCAGCGCCGGCACGGAGATCGTCGCGGAACTCGCTCCCTTGCCGGGTGAGGTGATCATCAAGAAGCACCGCTATGACGCTTTCCACAACACCCAGCTGGAAACGGTGCTGCGCAACATCCGCGGCGCCGGCCAGGTCGACACCGTCATCATCATCGGCACGGTGACCAGCATCTGCTGCGAATCGACGGCCCGCAGCGCCTTCATGCGCGACTACAAAGTGGCTTTCGTCAGCGACGCCAATGGCGGGCTGGACGAGGCATCGCACAATGCCACGCTCGCTATCATCGGCAAGGTGTTCGGACGCGTGATGACGGCTGCGGAGCTGGCAGGCTTGTTTTAGGCGGCAACCTTCAAGGCGGATCGGTCTTGCAGCTCGCTGCGATCTGGCCGATCGCCTCGGAGAGACCGGCGAGCTCGAAATCGGCCTCGCCGCGCCCCGACAGCAGGCCGAAGCGCCATGACAGCGTCAGCCGGTTCGCCGAAACCAGACGCCTGATGCCGTCGTCTCCATCCCTGACCAGCGTTCTGCCGCGCGGGCCGACCGACCAGCTTTCATCGGTTTTGCCGCCGCCATCGACAATGACGGAGATGGTGATCTTGCGGCTGGCGGAGACGGCGTCATTGAGTTGGAGCCGTTCGCTCCACCGCGGCTGGCCGTCGGGCCGGCAAGCCAAGGTCAGCACCGGACTGTAGCCCAGCGCCCCGCCCCCGGTGATCAGCTTGTTGCTGGCATGCAGCGATGCCGTGATCTGGCCATCGTCGCCGGCGCCGACGCTCCAATTGCCGAGATCCGGCTCGGCCCGCGCGGCGCCGGTTGCTGCGGCAAACAAGAGCGCCGCGGCGGCAACCACGTCTCCCATCATGAACCCCAGCCTCACCAATGCCTCCAAACACCCGCGAATGCGATGAAACGCAGATAATGTTCAACGGCTGGTATCGCCAGCGGCGGCTCATCAAGAC
>NZ_RZTO01001118.1:0-1563 GCF_003997225.1 Mesorhizobium sp. M2C.T.Ca.TU.002.02.1.1 | reverse complement strand
AATGATAATTTCGAGACTGAATTATCTCAATATGATGCGCAAAAGGATCAAACTACGTCCTCCTGAATCCTGGACCGCGCGGCTTACTCGCCCTTGCGCGCCAGTTGCCGCCACTCACCCGGCGTCATTCCCATCCTTTCCGCGAAGACATGCCGGAAGGCCGAAACGGATTGATACCCAACGGTCTCGGCCACAGCTTCCGTGCTGATCGCCGGTTTCCTGAGCTCGTTGGCGGCCAGGCTCATGCGCAGATCGGTCACGAAGTCGAGGGCGGAGCGACCCAACTTGTCCTGAAACTGGCGCATGAACGTGGCGCGTGACATGCCGCACAAATCGGCCAGTTCGGGCAGTTTCCAAGGTCGTGCCGGATTGGCGAACATCGCGGCCATGGCCGGAGCAAGGCGCGGATGGCCGGCCAAGGCCAACAAGCCCTCCGGGGCCTTTCCCGATTGGCTCGCCGCGCGCAGGACCAATGTGAACAGGGCCGACGAAAGCGCGTTGAGAATGGCGCGTCCTCCGGCTCGGTCGCCGGCTGACTCCATTCGCATCAGCCCGACAAGACCGGCAAGTTGGTTGGAAGCGGACCCGATGCCTTCTTCCGCATGGCCGTCCGTTGCCCGCGCCACCAGATTTGTGGGCAGGTAGCTGCGGATCAGCCGATCATGGGGCGGCGCGACGAAAAATCGCCCACACAACAGATCCAGTTGCTCGCCCTGGCTGTCGTTCTCGCTCAGCATCCATCCGGCAGAGCCCACGCTTTCGTGCGTCCGGATTGGTGTTTGCCCGCTGCCGTCGTGCAGCACATGCGGCGCACCGTGGGGGAGCAGCACGATATCTCCGCTCACCAGCTCCCGCACCGTTTTCGACTCCGGATCCTCGAGAACGGCCCGGCCCTTGACTATGACGTGATAGGGGATCTCGTTCGCCGCCGCTCGGCCCCAGGCGACACGCCACGGCGCACCATAGGCGCAGCGAACCTCGAGCTGGCCGCTGACGGTGATGATTTGCAAGAGATGGCTAAGCCAGTCCACTTCAGACATTTGACCTCGAAAACCGGAAACGGTGAAACATCTTATCGCAATTGTGCATCGGTTCTACTTGTCGCCCTCGTTTCCAACCCTGGCTCCGTTCCGGGCCCAGATGGTGAGCGAGCCACCGAGCGCTAATGTCCGGCTATCGCGTGGCTGAGGCATCTGTTGTGGCTCATGTTGGCCACGATCTTCAGAGTGTTCGCAGACCGCTCGGCGCCCAACCAGGCTTCTTGACGGACCACGCTGGAGTTGTGCGCGCGTCGTGATGCGGCATGGGGCTACCACCCGCACCGGTGTCGGATGTCGTATGTTAGTTTACTGGCACGAAAGGTGGTTCTGCGATACGGTTTGAAAAAGGGGGCGGTTGCAGACGGCTTTTTGACCAAGTGACTCTGGGAGGAGCAATGGTCGAGATCATATCGAAGCGCGACGGCTCGCGACGCGAGGACGTCGCGATGAAGCGCTTGATCGAGCAGAACCGCGCAACCATCACGCGGCTCGCCGACCATATCAGCGGCGGAAGCTATTCGGC
>NZ_RZTO01001117.1:0-1564 GCF_003997225.1 Mesorhizobium sp. M2C.T.Ca.TU.002.02.1.1 | reverse complement strand
AAACACCGAGTTGCGGGCGATGACGAACAGGCCCGGAATCCGGGAAAGATCGGTGATCAGGTCCTCGGTCAGGCCGTCGGCGAAAGAGTCCTGCTCGGGATCGTTGCTCAGATTGACGAAGGGCAGCGCGGCATCACCGCCAACACCGTGGCGCCCGGCGCGATCGCCACCGACTTCAACGGCGGCCATGTGCGCGACAATGCCGAGATCAACCGCATGGTGGCCAGCGTCACCGCGCTCGGCCGCGCCGGCGTCGCCGACGATATCGGGCCGATGATCGCCTCGCTGCTCTCCGACGACAATCGCTGGGTCAACGCCCAGCGGATCGAAGTGTCGGGCGGCATGAACATTTGAGGACATAGCCTGGAAGCATCCGCTCCAATCCGCAGGCCTGTCACATGACGCCGTGCTTCGCTGCTGTTTGCCGGCGAAACACGGCGCTTCCATTTTGACAGGCACCTGCGGTCCGCCTTTTTCAGCATCGCCTCATGGCGAGAAAAATTTCGCGCCGCTTACCCCTTGAGCGCGCCTTGACTCTCACACCCCGCCAGCCTATTTCAGCGCCACGTTAGCACTCGCCTTTGGTGAGTGCTAACCGATGTCCGGCGGCCTCGCCGGATAGAGGAACAGTTCTCACCGTTCTCATTCGAGGAAGACAACATGGCAAAGTCCAAGTTCCGCCCGCTTCATGACCGCGTGGTCGTTCGCCGGGTCGAATCCGAATCCAAGACCGCCGGCGGGATCATCATCCCGGATACGGCGAAGGAGAAGCCGCAGGAAGGCGAGATCATCGCCGTCGGCTCCGGCGCTCGCGACGAAAACGGCAAGCTCGTGCCCCTGGACGTCAAGGCCGGCGACCGCATCCTGTTCGGCAAGTGGTCGGGCACCGAAGTCAAGCTCAATGGCGAAGACCTTCTGATCATGAAGGAATCCGACATCATGGGCATCATCGGCTGAATATCGGCCTCTCCATCAATTGAATTTTCGGGCTCTTCCCGAGCCCCTGTCAGGAGCTAACAATGGCTGCAAAAGACGTAAAATTCTCCCGCGATGCCCGTGAGCGCATGCTGCGCGGTGTCAACATCCTCGCCGACGCGGTGAAGGTCACCCTCGGTCCGAAGGGCCGCAACGTCGTCATCGACAAGTCGTTCGGCGCCCCGCGCATCACCAAGGACGGCGTCACCGTCGCCAAGGAGATCGAGCTCGAGGACAAGTTCGAGAACATGGGCGCCCAGATGGTCCGCGAAGTCGCTTCGAAGACCAACGACATCGCCGGCGACGGCACGACCACCGCTACCGTTCTCGCCCAAGCCATCGTTCGCGAAGGCGCCAAGGCCGTCGCCTCGGGCATGAACCCGATGGATCTGAAACGCGGCATCGACAAAGCGGTGGATGCGGTCGTCGTCGAACTCAAGACCAACGCCCGCAAGATCACCAGAAACGACGAGATCGCACAGGTCGGCACCATCTCGGCCAATGGCGATGCCGAGATCGGCCGCTTCCTGGCCGAGGCCATGGAAAAGGTCGGCAACGAAGGCGTCATCACCGTCGAGGAAGCCAAGAC
>NZ_RZTO01001116.1:0-1564 GCF_003997225.1 Mesorhizobium sp. M2C.T.Ca.TU.002.02.1.1 | reverse complement strand
CCTGTCAGCTCCTCAGGAAATGATCGATCTGCTCGGACAGCATGCCGTATTCGCGCGAGCCCTTGCCGGTCCGCTTTTCGATTTCCTGGAGCTGCTGCTGCGCGCCGGCGAGATCGCCGATCTGCAGATGCGCTTCGCCGAGATATTCCCGCACCAACGTGTAGTTCGGGTCGATCCTCAGCGCTTCCTCGTAGTAGCCTAGGCCGACCGTGACACGGCCCGAATGGCGGTGCGAATAGCCGAGATAGTTGAGGATGCGCGGATCCTGCTTGTTGGCGGCGAGCGTCAGCACCGAGATCGCCTCGTCATAGCGCCCCGCCATCGCCAGATCGTGTCCCGCCTCATAGATGCTGTCGTCATCCAGCATGCCATATTGCGGCTTCACGCATTTGTTCTTTTTCTTGTCCCAAACTTCGCCCTTCTTGCAGGTGGTGGTCGTCTGACCACTGCTGCTGCCGCCTTCACCAGCTGCAAAAGCCGGAGCAACGAACAGCGGCAGCGCCGCGATAGCCATGACCTGAACAAGCAAACGTCTGCGCATCGAAGCCTCCATGAGCGTGACAATGGCAGATTAACGCCGCTCTGGCGCGGTTTCATCCCGAAATGCGAGCGGCTGCCGAACTATTTTTGATGGCCGGAAAGAAGCATTTACCTGCGGACGTGACGCGCGCTTTAATTCCGCTATCATCGCAGCCAAGCGCATCACGTGGAGAAGGGCCGTGCAGCAGCGCCTCGAAAAGGAGTGGGAACTTTCGATCGATCCGGACACGGTGCGCCTGTTCATCCTCAAGGCGAAGGCGCTGAGCGCCGCCATCAACGAGGACTATGACGACGGGGCCGAGCACGAGGTCGAGTTCGACGGCGGCACGCATGCCAGCCACCACCATGACGGCCTTGTCGAGGAAGCCTCGGAAAACCTCACCGAGGAGGAATTCCGCGAGCTGATCAACGATCTCAACATCGACGAAGCGGCCGAGCTGATCGCGCTCGCCTGGGTCGGGCGCGGCGACTATGACGCATCCGAATGGGCGGATGCCGTGGCCGCCGCCAGGGAGCGTCCCAGGAAGCGCACGGCCAAATATCTGCTCGGCCTGCCGATGCTTGCCGACTGGCTGGAGGCAGGCCTTGAAGCCATCGGCGCGTAACGCGCCGGTAACCGATTGTGATCGGCAAGGCATCTGGTGCAAGCAACTTCGCGCTACGATTGCCGTTTCGGGGCGATGGCAACGCTGAGCCTTTCACGACTTTGCAGACTGGCGCTGCCTGTGGCGGCCGCGATCCTGCTCGTTAACCCGGCCTCTGCCAAACATCATCATCGGCACAAAAGGCACGTGCCGCCGGCCAGCCAGAGCGCCGCTCCGGCTCCTGAAACGCCGCCGGCGACACCGGTTCCGGGGCCGCGTCCCCAGGATATGGAGAACGGCACCGATAAGTCCGGGCAAGACAAAAGCCGCCTCGACAGCAATGACGACTTCCTCAACCAGGAGAAGTCGCATCCGAAATGGGACGCCCGCCCGCCGCGTTCGAAGGGCGCTCAATCAGGGCCGCGGACGGAATCCGAGCC
>NZ_RZTO01001115.1:0-1567 GCF_003997225.1 Mesorhizobium sp. M2C.T.Ca.TU.002.02.1.1 | reverse complement strand
ATCTAAGATGGCCGCCGGCAGCGCGACGAGCATCTATCCCTTCATGGCCGGCGGCGCGGCCGATAGCACCAAGCTGGTTTCCGGCGAGGTCGTGCTCAGCGACCTTACCGCCAGCCCGCGCTTCGGCCTGAAAGGCGGTGGCAGCGCCGCCTGGCTCGCCGCGCAGGGTGTCAAGCTGCCCGCCGTCAACCGCATCGGCGAGCATCGCGGCATGCGGGTCCTTCGCCTCGGCAATGAGGACATCCTGCTTCTCGCGCAGGACGCCGGTGAGACTCTCGCCGAAGTTAAAGCCGCCTGGCATGCCGCGGCGGCGCCAAAAGGCTACTCCTCATGGCGCGAGGAAGGTTGGGCATGGATGCGGCTTTCCGGCCCTCGCCTTGCCGAAGCGATGAGCAGTCTTTGCGCGCTGGACCTGAGACCCCAGAAATTCGGCGGCGACAACATCGCGCAGACCCGCGTCGGCCATATCGAAGCCGTGACGTTTCGTTCGCCGACGGGTTTCGACATACTCTTCGACATCACCGCTTCGGCCTACTTCGCCCGCGCCGTCGCGGCGGTGGCCGGCCACACAGACCAGCACAGAGGATAGTCATGACCCGCCCGCAAGGAACCATCGCTCCCATCCTGACGCCGTTCGAAGAGGACGGCCGCATCGCGCGCGATCTGTGGATTTCCCACGCCAAATGGGTGCTCGGCCAGGGCGCGCATTTCCTCTCGCCCTTCGGCACGACCGGCGAAGCGCTGTCGGTGCCCTTGCGCGAGCGCATGCAGGCGCTGGAATGGCTGGTCGAGGCCGGCATCGCGCCCGACCGGCTGATGCCCGGCACCGGCGTCACCGCCCTGCCCGAAACGGTCGAATTGTCGGCGCATGCCGTCGGCCTCGGCTGCGCCGCGGTCATGGTGCTGCCGTCCTTCTTCTACACCGGCGCCGGCGACAACGGTCAGGCGCGCTACTACAGCGAGCTGATCGAGAAGGTTGCAAAACCTTCGATGCGCGTGATCCTCTACCACATTCCGCAGAACTCCGGCGTGCCGGTTAGCCCGGCACTGACGGCGAGGCTGAGCAAGGCCTTTCCGGACACGGTCGTCGCCTACAAGGACAGCGCCGGCGACTGGAACAACACCGCCGCCGTCATCGCCGCCGCACCCGGCATTTCTGTCTTTCCTAGCTCCGAGGCGCAGCTCACCAAGGGTCTCACCAGCGGCGCAGCCGGCTGCATTTCGGCAACCGTCAATCTGAACGCCGCCGCCATCCGCCGCCTCTACGACGCGGCCCGCAAGGGCGAGGACGTCACCGAGGCGGATGCCGCCATCAAGGCGTTCCGGAAGGTGATCCAGGATGCCGGGCTGATCCCGGCCATGAAGGCGGTGCTTGCCGTCAAGTCCGGCGATCGGCGTTGGCTGAACCTGCGCGCGCCGCATGAGAATGCGACGCTGGAGAACGGCCAGGCGCTGCTTGCGGCGCTCGGCAGCGCCGCCGACCATATCGGCCGTAGCTGAGATCGCGATGTCGGCGCGCCCAACAATCATCATCCTGCACACCGACAAGCCGGCGGGCGCGCTAGCC
>NZ_RZTO01001114.1:0-1573 GCF_003997225.1 Mesorhizobium sp. M2C.T.Ca.TU.002.02.1.1 | reverse complement strand
GATCTGTTTCCTGCGCGCTGGCGGCCTGCGCGACGCCAAGCAGCGCGAGCGCAGTCATGCCCGCCAACAGGCATTTCTTGAATAATTTCATAGGTTTCCTCCCTGATTTGATGGTTCGGGTTCTTGTTCAGATGTCGCCGCTCTGCGAGGTCTGCTCGTCACGCGGATTGATGATGGCGTCGATGGCAAGCGCGCCCAGCAGGATCACGCTCTTGATCAGGTTCTGGCTGGTGTAGGAGAAATTGAGGATCGTCATGCCGTTGGTCAGGATGCCGACCAGGATGGTTCCCGCGATCACATTGCGCACGCCGCCCTGCCCGCCCGACAGGCCGATGCCGCCCAGCACGACCACCAAAAGCACGTCGTAGATCAGGCTCGAATTGTAGAGGCGCGTGTCGATGCCGGTGACCAGGCCGGTCATGATGATGCCGGCGGTGAAGGCGATGAGCGCGCTGATGACATATTGCGTCACGATGATCGGGCGCGTCGGCAGTCCGGTGGTGCGGGCCGCGTTCGGATTGTCGCCCGTTGCGTAGACCAGCCGACCGAAGCGCGTCTTCCTCAGGAACAGACCCATCAGAGCCGCCAC
Organism: Mesorhizobium sp. M2C.T.Ca.TU.002.02.1.1; assembly: GCF_003997225.1. Taxonomy (NCBI): domain Bacteria; kingdom Pseudomonadati; phylum Pseudomonadota; class Alphaproteobacteria; order Hyphomicrobiales; family Phyllobacteriaceae; genus Mesorhizobium; species Mesorhizobium sp. M2C.T.Ca.TU.002.02.1.1. Next base: position 984 of record NZ_RZTO01001114.1, on the reverse strand, counting down.
CGCTCCGAAGATGACGACGGACATCGGTATGCCGAGCACGCTGCCATTGCCGACGAATTTCAGCCAGGCGATGTCCGGCGGGGCATAGAGCACGTCCGAGGCAAAGACGATGCGTCCCGAGCCATAGACCGACGAGGCGATGGCCAGGGTGGCGAAGATCGGCGGGACTTCCGCGACCGCCACCATGACGCCGGTGAACAGGCCGATGGCCGCGACCAGGATGGCGCCGCAGATCACGGCAAGCGTGAAATCGATGCCCCAGGTGGAAATCCAGATGCTGAAGGCGACGCCGACGACCATCACCGCCACCATGGTGAGGTCGATGCCGCGGCCGACGACGACGAAGCCCATGCCGACGGCCAAAGTGCCGAGGATCGACACGTTCTTGAGGATGGCGATGATGTTGCCCTGGCTCAGGAAATTGTTGAGCGTCGCCGAGAAGACGACGAACAGCATGACCGAGATCGCGACGACGACGACTTCCTGCGACGCCTTGAAGCCAAGGCGCCTGTCGTCCGACTTGCCCGAACCAGGCATTTTCCTCCTCCCAGGCAGCCGATGGTCGGCGCCTTGCTCAGGCGACCAGCCGCTCCGGAATCCTCCCAAGGCACCGAGCCGTTCGCCTGGTTCGGACAATTACGGCTGGAGCGTCAGCGGACAATTTCGTTTTTCTGATACGCTGTGCAGTTTGCCTCCGGTGCCGTCGACGCAGGGAGGCCGCGGCAGTGGACCGACCTCTTGGAACTTGAGAGCGCCGTCTGAAGTCCAATATGGACCATTTACCCACGATCCCCATTGAACTTGTCGTTTAAGCCTTTTGGCACCGCTCGGAGGCGCGGTGTTGGGAGGTTTCACGAGCCATGCAAGCCGTTCTGACGGTCACGAACCTGCGCAAGTCGTTCGGCGGGGTCCATGCGCTGAAAGGCATCGATTTCGATCTTCATGCCGGCGAGATCCATGCCCTCTGCGGCGAGAACGGCGCCG
>NZ_RZTO01001113.1:0-1573 GCF_003997225.1 Mesorhizobium sp. M2C.T.Ca.TU.002.02.1.1 | reverse complement strand
AAGGGAAGCGATCGGAAAGTTCATGCAGGGCTTCCTTGGACTTGCCGCAGCCAGAGCGACAGCGATACCGAGCGCCAGACATGCTGGACGTCCGGCAGCGTCGCCTGCTCGGGTTGGCTGAGCAGGCGCTCGTAGACCGCGTTCACTTCGGGCAGGTTGACATAGGGCGCGATCCGCTCGCTGTCCGAAATCAGCAGCCTGTCCAGAAGCTCGCGGTGATTGCCGAGCATGCCTTTGACCAGGTTGGCGGTGAAATCGATCTTGTCGCGCCGCCACTGCACCGCCGGCGGCAGAACGCCTTGCATGGCCCGGCGCAGCACATGGCGGCCGAAGCCGTCCTTGAGCTTTTCCTCGCCGGGCAATGCCAGGCAGAATTCGACGAGCGGCTTGTCCCAGAACGGATAACGAGGCTCCACGCCGAAATTGGCTGCGGCCTTGTCGAGCACTTCGAAGGCGTGCGGCACCAGTCCGGTGGACAGAAGCCAGCGATGCGTCAGCGCTTCGCTGGCGCTGACGGCTATCGGCATGTGGCCGCTGCGATGGAAACGCTCGGCAAGATCGGTGCGCCTGGCAAGCTCCGGGTTGACCAGGCCTGTCCAGGCGGCGCGCGCCGCTTGCGCCGGCCTGCGCCGCACCTTGCCGACAACGCGTCTGGCCATCGACCTCACCCGGGCGATCCGCCAGGCCGGTCCGTAGATGGTCAGGAACTTGAAATAGAGCGAGAGCATGCCCTCGCCATAGGTGTTTGCGGCGCTGCGCAGCTCGCGCCACAGCTCCAGCCACCTGCCGGCATTGGCGAGCTCGTGAAGGTGGCCATGGCCCTGCGAGACGACCTCGTCGCCGCCATGCCCGTCGAGAAGCACTTTGACGCCCTTTGCCCCCGCCATGCGGTAAAGGTCGCGCGTCAGCGACAGGCCGGGCGCCAGGAACGTGCCTTCCTGCTCCTCCAGGATGCGCTCGAACTCGGCGAAGGGCGCGTAGTTGCCGACGGCAATCAGCGTGGCGTCGAGCGGATTGTCGTCGACGACCGCATCGATGAACGGCTTCTCGTCCATCGGCGAGCTCTTGTCGAAGACGAGCGAGAAGGTCTTGAGCCTCGGGTTGCGCTGCGCCGCCGCGCGAAGACCGGCAACGCAAGCGATCGAGGAGGAATCGAGCCCGCCGCTCAGCATGGCGCCGACGGCCGGCGTGCCGCGCATGCGGTTCTCCACCGATTGCACGAAGAGATGCCTGAATTCCTCGGCTACGTCCGAGCGCGGCGGCCGTTGCGACGGCTCGATCTGCCAGTAGCGCCGCAGCGTCACCTGGCGGTCCACGACCGTCATGCTGTGCCGCTCCGGCAGGCGGAAGATCTCGGTATAGGGCGTGGCCTGCGGATCGTCCGGCAAGCCGGCGAGAAAGCCGGAAATCTGGTGCTCGCTGAGGCGCCTGCCGACGCCGTCCAGCGCCAGGATCGGTCCGATCTCCGAGGCGAACGCAAAGCGTTTGCCGGTCGAATGATAGTAGAAGGGTTTGACGCCGAAATGGTCGCGCGCGCAAAACAGCGCCCGGCGCTCGCCGTCCCATATCGCGA
>NZ_RZTO01001112.1:0-1577 GCF_003997225.1 Mesorhizobium sp. M2C.T.Ca.TU.002.02.1.1 | reverse complement strand
TTCCTTAAGGTCGTAATAATACATGCTGGAAGCGGTCGGCAGCTTGCCGACGGCCATGGCGTCCAGACTGGGCACGAACGGCTGTTCCAGCTTGTTGTAGTAGTTCAGTCGCTCGCGAACCGTCTTGCCTGAAAGCCTGGCCTGCTCGAGCCGATTGGCCAGGCGGTCGCGAAACAGGGATTGCGGTGCGCGGTCACGCGCGAAATTGCGCGCGTAGTAGAACAGCTTTGCGGCGGTTCGTGAGATTGAGGCCATGCGTCCGCGAGTTCAGCAAGATGGTCAATGGTAGTCTACCTTCATCCCCCTCGTCTCCTACAGCATTCTCCCGGCCATGTTGCAAGCCTGCTAATGCGAATGGCCCCAAGAGACTTTACGCTGCGACAACGGCGAACCCTCTGGCGCGCAAGCCGCGCCGGTCGTCATGCAGCGAGGCGACAAGCCGATCGCGACTGCCGGCGATGTGGGAAGAAAGCAGCCGCGCCGCCTGCTCGGCATCGCCGCTCCTGACGGCGGCGAGGATGGCGTGGTGCTCGGCCCAGGCGCGGCCGAGCGCCTTTTCATCCCGCACCTCCAGCCAGCGCGCCCGCGACAGCCTGGTCATCGCGTCGCGAACAGCCCTGAGCAGAAACTCGTTGCCGGAAAGCCTTGCCAATTCGATGTGAAAATCCAGGCCGACGCGATGCCATTCCTCGCGCGGCGTCTCGGCGTCGCAGGAATCGAGCATCGCCGCGATCACGTCGATGCCGCCGCGGTCGTCGAGCGCCGCCGTCAGGCGAACCGCCGCCACCTCGACCGCCTCGCGGTAGACGGCGATCCGCCCCAGCTCGGCGAGGTTGATCGGCGCTACCGTCCAGCCACGGCCATCGCGGCCGATCAGCCCTTCCGTTTCCAGGCGCAGCAACGCCGCCCGCACCGGCGTGCGCGAAGCGCCGAACCGGCTCTCGATCCAACGCTCGGTCAAACGTTCGCCCGGGCCGATCTCCAGCCCGAGAATCATCTCGCGAAGCTGCCTTTCGACATTCTGCATCTGCGACATTGTCATCCCGCTTTCCAACGCCGCATTGACAGCGGCTAGCTTGAGGTTCATGACGGATACCGGTTTGGTATCCCAAAACGGTATCCACAACAACCCGGATTTCCGGCAGGCATGTCATGACAGAGAAAAGCACCGAACAAGGCGGCTTCAACATCCATTGGCGGCGCAACCTCGCCGTCTGCTTCGCCGGCTCGTTCAGCACGCTTATCGCCATGACGCTGCTGCTGCCGTTCCTGCCGCTTTACGTCGAGCAGCTCGGCGCCGAAGGCCACGCGGCGATCGTGCAGTGGTCGGGCATCGCCTATGGCGCGACCTTCTTCGCGGCAGCGCTGGTCGCGCCGTTGTGGGGACGACTGGGCGACCGCTACGGCCGCAAGCTGATGCTGGTGCGCGCTTCGTTCGGCATGGCGATCTGCATGTCGCTGACCGGCATGGTCCAAAGCGTCTGGCAACTGGTGCTGCTCCGGCTGCTGATCGGTTTCGCCGGCGGCTATTCGTCGGGCTCGACGATCCTGGTGGCGATGCAGACGCCGAAGGAACG
>NZ_RZTO01001111.1:0-1581 GCF_003997225.1 Mesorhizobium sp. M2C.T.Ca.TU.002.02.1.1 | reverse complement strand
GCTGGGCACATTCTTCCAGCTCGTGCTGCTGGTGGCCGACGACATGCGGCGGGGGCCGCACGAATTTGTCGAGGTGGCCCGCACCGTCGGCGCCAACTCGCGGCAGGTGATGACGGACGTCGCCCTGCGCTGGATGGGACCGACGCTCATCGACAACCTGCGCATCACGCTCGGCTGGTGCTGGACCTACCTGATCATCGCCGAGATCGTCGCCGCCGATTCCGGCATCGGCTACGTGATCTGGACAGCGCGCCGCTTCGTCAAGACGCCCGAGGTCATGGCCGGCGTCGTCGTCATTGGGCTGATCGGCCTCGTCACCGACCAGCTGCTTCGCCTGCTTCACCGCCGGCTGTTCCGGTATCTGTGAGGGCACGACGATGAGCGCATATGTCCAGTTCGCCGATACGGCGAAGTCCTTCGGCCCTGTCGAAGTGGTGCGGAAAACCAATCTAGGCCTGGAGCGCAACTCGCTGGTCGTCTTTCTCGGCCCGTCGGGCTGCGGCAAGACCACGCTGATGAGGATGGTCGGCGGGCTCGACGAACCGACCTCCGGCTCCATCCTGCTTGGCGGCGAGAAGGTCGTGCGGCCCGACCGGCGGCGCGGCATGGTGTTCCAGTCCTACTCATCCTTCCCCTGGCTGACGGTCGAACGCAACATCGCCTTCGGCATGCGCTACCGCAACGACATCACGTCGGCGCAAAAGTCGGAGCGCACGCGCCACTATCTGGACCTGTTCGGCCTTGCCGATTTTGCCGCTTCCTATCCGAACCGGATTTCAGGCGGCATGCGCCAGCGTGTCGCCATCGCGCGCACGCTTGCCGCCGGTTCCGACGTGCTCCTCATGGACGAGCCTTTCGGCGCTCTCGACGCGCTGACGCGCGAGCGTCTGCAGGTCGAATTGCGGCTGATCCAGATCCGCGAGGAAAAGACCGTCATCTTCGTAACCCACGACGTCGAGGAAGCGGTGTTCCTCGCCGACCGGATCATCCTGTTCTCGCGCCGACCCGCCTCGGTCGTCGCCGATATCGACGTGGCGGCCGAGCTCGGCCCGCAGCGGCCGCTGGAAATCCGCGAAACGCAGAAGTTCTTCGAGCTGCGCAACAGGGTGCTTCATCTGATCCGCAACGAAACCGGGACAGCGGTATGAGCCTCTCCTTCTCCGGCAGGGTCGTGGTGATCACGGGGGCGAGCCGAGGCATCGGGCTGGGCATTGCACGCCGCTTCGCACAGGCCGGCGCCACGCTGCACCTGATCGCCAACGATGCGGCCATCCATGAGCGGGCGCGTGAACTGAATGCCACCGGCGCCGAGGCCGACATTGCCGATCGCGAGGCGGTTGCGGCAGCGCTCGCCCCCCTCGCCCGCATCGACGTGCTCGTCAACAATGCCGGCCTCGAGCTGATGACGCCGGTCGATGACGCCGGCGACGACAACGAGGCCGCGTTCCGCCGCATCGTCGAGATCAACGTGATCGGAACCGCCCTGGTCACGGCGCGAGCCTTGCCGCGCATGCCGGCCGGCGGTTCGATCGTCAACACGGCCTCGATCTGGGGGCGAGTCGCCGAGGCCAGGTTCGGGGC
>NZ_RZTO01001110.1:0-1584 GCF_003997225.1 Mesorhizobium sp. M2C.T.Ca.TU.002.02.1.1 | reverse complement strand
GATCCGCGCTCGGCCGACATGCCGGCCGACAAGATGCCGGCGGAAGAAACCGCATGCCGCGAGCGGCTGAAGGCGCTGGGCGTCGAGTTCGAGGAGCACAAGGCCGAGCACGATGCGCAGATCGGCTGCTCGATCCCCTATCCGGTAATTTTGAAGACGCTCGGCAAGTCCATCGGCATCAGCCCCGGCACCGAGCTCAACTGCCCGATGGCCGAGGCGGCCGCGCGCTTCATGGCCGATGTTGTCCAGCCGGCGGCCAAGGCCGAATTCGGCACCGATTTGAAGTCGGTCAACCAGGCCTCGGCATTCGTCTGTCGCCCCCGCAACGGTACGCGCAAGCCGTCGGAACATGCCTTCGGCAACGCGCTCGACATCGCAAGCTTCACCCTGTCGGACGACAGGAAGATCGAGGTCGGTCCGGCGCCGCCGGAGAAGGATGCGAAGTTCCTCGCCGCGGTCCGCAAGGCTGCCTGCGGGCCGTTCAAGACGGTGCTTGGGCCGGGCGCCGACCCTGACCATGCGCTGCATTTCCATCTCGATCTGGAGCCGCGCCGCCACGGCGGCACCTTCTGCCAATAGGCGATTCCCGGAAGTCTTGGCCGCTTCGGGCCCAAGAACAACGCCGCAATTCCGCCCCAGGCATGAATGCCGGCGCTGATCTTTCCTTTACTGTTGAGGGTTAACCTTGTGCCATTCGGGGACAAGGACGCCCTTCAATGGCTCGAAGACTTGGCGCTGTGCTGATGGCGGCGCAACGAAACAAGTGCGCGCGGATCGCGATTGTCGGGCTGGCCGCGGGCGCCATCGCGACGATATCGGCCTGCACGACCGGTGACGTCTTTGCGCTGCAGCCGGCCGTCGATGTCGGCAGCCAGACGGCAGCCGTGCCGCAACCCGACGCGCCGCAATATTCCGGCATGCAGCGCCTTGTTCCGTCCAACCCCTACATGACCCAGGCCGCCTATCCGCGCATGGATGAGCCGATGTCGCCTCTCGAGCAGATGCCGGCCAGCGAGATCGACTGCCGCAACGAGCTGAAGCGGATGGGCGTCGTCTATCAGGACGTCCAGCCGATCCATGAAGGCCAGTGCGGCATCGACTTTCCCGTAAAGGTCTCGGCGATCGGCAGCGTCGCCATGAAGCCGGCGGCGACGCTGACCTGCAACATGGCCGCCACCTTTGCCGCCTGGACGAAGAACGAGCTGCAGCCGGCCGCCCGCTGGCGCTACTTCTCCGGCGTCAAGGCGATCCACCAGGGCTCCAGTTATTCCTGCCGCAACATCGCCGGTGAAGGTGTTTTGTCCGAGCACGGCAAGGGCAACGCCCTCGACGTCATGAGCATCGAGCTCAACAATGGCGACGACATCGACGTCCGCAAGCCCGGCCTGTTCGCTTTCCGCACGCGCGGCTTCCTCAACAATGTGCGCGCCGACGGCTGCGAATATTTCACCACGGTGCTCGGCCCCGGCTACAATTACGACCACCGCAACCATTTCCATTTCGACATCAAGAACCGCAAAAGCGGTTACCGCGCCTGCCGCTGAGGCGGCTCTGCCCCAAAACGGCCAACACCGCATAAAATGG
>NZ_RZTO01000110.1:0-11262 GCF_003997225.1 Mesorhizobium sp. M2C.T.Ca.TU.002.02.1.1 | reverse complement strand
GTGCTGATCCTGATCTATTACGCCCTGCCCTTCGTCGGCATCCGCCTGTCGTCCTTCGTATCGGCAGCACTTGCGCTGTCGCTGGTGCTTGCCGCCTTCACCGCGGAAGTGTGCCGCGCCGGTATCCAGAACATCCCAAAAGGCCAGTTCGAAGCGGCGGCAGCGCTCGGCCTGCCCTTCTGGGTCGCCATGCGCAAGGTGGTGCTGCCGCAGGCGATCCGTGTCGTCATCCCGCCGCTGACCAGCAATTGCGTCTCCGTCTTCAAGGACACCGCGCTCGCCTCGGTCGTGGCGATGCCGGACCTGTTGAAGCAGGCGACCGACGCGCAGGCGCTGATGGCCAACCCGACGCCGCTGATCGGCGCCGCGATCATCTACCTCGCCTTCCTGTGGCCGCTTGTGCGGCTGGTCGGCTACCTCGAAGAGCGCGGCAAGGCCCGCGCCGCGCACTGATCCCCCACCTGAATCGATGACCTGAAGGAGACGCCTCGTGAACCAGCACCATGTTTCGAAAGCGCAGGAGGGCGCCGCCTCATTCCCGGTCGAAAAGATCCGCGCCATGTTCCCGGCACTCAGCCAGGCCGGCGACTTCATCTTCATGGACAATGCCGCCGGCGCGCAGATCCCGCAAAGCGTGCTCGACGCGGTGACCAACCATCTGGTCGGGCACAATGTGCAGCGCGGCGGCCGCTACGGCCGCAGCGTCACGGTCGACCAGTCGGTCGCCGAAGCCCGGACAAGCGTCGCGCTCCTGATCAACGCCTACAGCCCCTCCGAAATCTGCTTCGGCATGAACGCCACCTCGTTCATCCGCCTGGTCAGCCTCGGCATCGGCCAGATGCTTCAAGAGCGCGATGAGATCGTCGTCACCGACATGGACCACGACGCCAACATCGCCACCTGGCTGGCGCTGGAATCCGCCGGCGCCAGGTTCAAATGGTGGCGCATGCGCGAGGACGGCAATCTGCATGTCGACGACCTCAAGCCGCTGATGTCGGACCGCACCCGGCTCGTCGCCTGCACGGTGACGGCGCATTCGATCGGCTCGATCGTCGACGTCGCCTCGGTGGCCAGGATCGCGCATGCGGCCGGCGCCGAAGTGTTTTTGGACTGCGTGCATTATGGGCCGCACGGGCTGATCGACGTGCAGGCCTGGGGCTGCGATTACCTCGTCTGCTCCGGCTACAAGAATTTCTCGCCGCATATGGGCTTCCTGTGGGGCCGCTTCGACACGCTGAAGCGGCTGCCGACCTTCCGCGAGGATTTCATTCCCGACGAGCCGCCCTACAAGGTCGAGGCTGGCACCTTCATCTACGAGAACGTGTCGGGCATGGACGCGGCGGTGCGCTACCTGGAATCGGTGGGCCGCAACTTCTTAGCCCAGAACAACCGCTCGCGCCGCGACAACATCGTCGCCGGCATGGGTGCGATCCGCGACTACGAGCTTATGCTGGCGCGCGAGATGATGAAGGTGCTGAAGGATTGCGGCGCCACCATCTACGGCGTCGCCGACGAGGCGCGCATCCACGAGCGCGTGCCGACCTTCTGCTTCAACATCGGCAAGCTCTCGCCGCAACGGATCGTCGAGGAGATGGCCGCCATGCAGATCGGCATCCGCGACGGGCATATGTATGCGCCGCGACTGATGAAGCGGCTGAACCTGTCGATGGACAGCGGCGCCATCCGCGCCTCGCTGGTGCATTACAACACGGTCGAGGAAGTGCGCCGGTTTGGGGAAGCGCTGCGGGCCGTCATTGCGAAGTTGTCGTGATCAACGCCGGAAAGGCCATCCGAGTATACATTTCTGAACGGCAGGAATTGGCATGGAGCGGACTGGCGACAGGGAGATTAGAATAGTCCTGTGCCGACGGTCAGGAAACTCCTGAACGCCAAATGACCCTCAAGGAACACGTCGACGAGATATTGTCCGTCTACGAGTTCGGATTCGTATATCCAACCGGTGCTTGGACGCGGTGGCGTTGCAGACATTGAGTTGTTTCGGAACGCAACTGCTTGGTTGCCGTGCTTATCGATTACCGATATACCAACATCGACAGCCTGCAAATCTCGTCTCGGATTGAGACGAAAGCTGACGCCGCGCCGGCTTAACGAAACATCTTCGACAAAAACGTAATTGCGTTCGAAAACGAGAAGATCGTCTGAAATAAGTATCCGCGGCGCCCACTGCTCTCCATAGGCTCCAAGGTGATGCAGCAATGTCGCCTTTTCCGCGCTCGACCGGCAATAGATCCACTGAAGTGACCCATCGAGCGGAAGCGGCGATGGGACCAGCACTTCGGCACAGCGATGTTGAGCGATCGATGCGTCGCCGCCGGTCGCGCCCATGTGATATACCTTGTCAAAAGGAATCGCGGCGAAGTGCTCTTCATTGTCGTGCGGCTCTGCCGCACCCAGTTGCATATTGCGGTCGCAGAATTTCACACCCGGAAGGGAAAGCACCCGGCGTGCTTCGAATACGAGCATAATCAGCACGGGCGCGTGAGATGCTTCCCCGTACTGGCACTCACCAGGCTTCCGGATCCCTTCTATGTGCCATTGAGTTGGATTTCGTGGACGGAAGTAGAGACGAACAGAATCGTGCGCATGCTGTCGTGCATCGATGACGCCCATGGCTGCGACGTCGCGTTCACGCTGGTTAGCCGGATCATTCCTTGAACGTAGATTCCCATCGATAACTATGCGAACGGCGTTTTCGAGCGGCGCGTGGTGAAACAGGCGGCTCGGCCATTTGGACCGGAATGGGTACGCTGGTCGTGTGAGTGCCGCTTCCCACCTCGTTATGTGCATGTCAACGAATGCGGCGCTTAACGTCATTGAAGCGCTATCGGCTCAGCCTGTGGAGGAACCGAATGTCCACTCCGAGTCGATGGGTTGAGTTCCAGCGCAAGTTCTGGCGACCGATTGAACCTCTGGATTTGAACCGGTCGAACATGCGGCAACAGGCTCATCAGGGACAACAGATGGCGCCCACCGTCACGTTCCGACCAACCAGCTTTCTCTTGGGTCAGAAGCCCCTTCTGCAGACCGATCCAAACTCCCCAGAGATCATCGGCATCAAACGTCCAGCTCTGACTGCCTTGTAGGAGGTGAAGTTCGCCATCTTCCAGACGGGCTTCCAAATGCTCGTGCGTTTCCAAATCGAGGAGTTTGGAATCTGCCAGACTAGCCGCTTGGCCTAGCAGCTCGATAAATGAGTCGAAAGTCTCAACGCTTGTCGAATTCTCGCGCAAAGCGTCGGCCACGGTTTCCATGTGTTCGGGGAGGCCGATGTCAACAGTATAGTCGTGGATATAGACGTGAATGGGTAATTCGGCGAGATAATGCTCCATCAGCGGCCGGACATTATTCCAATCCAAGCCGCCATTGCCGCAGCCTAGACGAGGAAATGAGACCTCTCGAATTCCTAGCTGCGAGTAATTGCTCACGAATTTTTTTAGACCAACTTCGATCCACTCAATCTTAGACGGGTAGCGCCAATGAATTTTAGTCGGAAAGTTCAACACCCATTGGTCCGACCCCTTCCAAAGCCAGAGCTTGCCCGGCTCAAGCAGCTTTTCATCGCATATACGCTTGTAAGCGCTAAACATCTCAGGCTCACGCTCCTTGAAAGCGCGAGCAATCCCTTTACCCATTACGCCAACGCAATTGACTGTGTTGACGAGGGTTTGAGCCGACGACTCGAGCAAACTCGTCCGACGATAAATCAGCATCGAACCTCCCTAGGCCGCACGAAATTATAGCCCACTTGGAACAAAACAGGAACTACTAGCTGAAAAGGTAGCTGATCGCAAGTCGTGTGAAAATCAGGAAAGCTCCAGAACCACCGCAACTCACACATTTTCGGTCGCTATCGTTGGGTGCACCTTTACGAGAGACGACCTCGACCCAGGCCTCTACGCCGCCTTCTTCTTCGCCAGCCTCGCCTTGATGCTGGCGATGTCGGCGCGCGGTGTCGCGGCGAACAGCGTCTTGGTGTAGGCGTGCTTGGGGTCGGAGAAGACCTCGTCGCGCGGACCGTATTCGACCGCTTCGCCGAAATACATGACCATCACGTCGTCGGCGATGTAGCGCACCACCGAGAGGTCGTGGCTGATGAAGACATAGGTCAGTTGGAACTCGTCCTGCAGGTCGGCCAGCAGATTGAGCACCTGCGCCTGCACCGACAGGTCGAGCGCCGAGACCGGTTCGTCCAGCACCAGCAGGCTCGGGTTCAGCATCAGCGCCCGGGCAATGGCGATGCGCTGGCGCTGGCCGCCGGAGAACATGTGCGGATAGCGGTTGTAGTGCTCGGGTCCGAGTCCGACCTTCTTCAGCATCTTCATCGCCAGGTCGCGCCGCTCCTCGGCCGGCTTGTCGGTGTTGATCAGGAGCGGCTCGCCGAGCACGTCGCCGATCTTCTGGCGCGGATTGAGCGAACCATAAGGGTTCTGGAACACGATCTGCACCTTGCGGCGCATTTCCTTGGTGAGCCCGTCCCTGGCGATGTCGACCTTGTTGCCGTCGATGAAGAGCTCGCCGGAGGTGGCCGGATCGATCAGCGTGATGATGCGGGCGAGCGTGGACTTGCCGCAGCCGGACTCGCCGACGATCGCCAGCGTCTTACCCTTCTCGACGCTGAAGGACACGCCCTTCACCGCATGCACGGTGCGGGCGCCACGGAACAGGCCGCCGCCGACATGGTAGTCGCGCTTGATGTCCTTGCCTTCGACGACCTTGGTCATGCGCCGGCTCCCGAGGGCGCGGCCTCGAACAGCATGTCCGTGACGGTCGGCAAGCGGTCGCCGACGGCGTTTTCCGGCAGCGCCGAAAGCAGCGCGCGCGTGTAGTTGCTCTTCGGCGATTCAAACAGAGACAGCACGTCGGCCTCTTCCATCTTGCGGCCCTTGTACTGGACGATGACGCGGTCCGCGGTCTCGGCCACCACGCCCATATTGTGGGTGATCATGATCAGGCCCATGCCATATTTGGCCTGCAGCGAGACCAGCAGATCGAGGATCTGTTTCTGGATGGTGACGTCGAGCGCCGTGGTCGGCTCGTCGGCGATCAGGAGCTTCGGATTGCAGGCGATCGCCATCGCGATCATGACGCGCTGGCACTGGCCGCCCGACATCTGATGCGGGAAGGAATTGAGCCGGTCAGCCGGATCGGGGATGCCGACCTGCTTGAAAAGCTCGATGGCGCGCGCCCGGCGCTGGGCCTTGTCCATGCCCATATGGAAGCGCAGCACTTCCTCGATCTGGAAGCCGACGGTGAAGCAGGGATTGAGGCTGGCGATCGGCTCCTGGAAGATCATGGCGATGTCCTTGCCGATGATCTTGCGGCGGTCGGCCGGGCTGATCTTCAAAAGGTCTCGGCCGTTGAAGCTCATGCGGTCGGCGGTGACGGTGGCCGTCCAAGGCAGGAGGCCCATCACGGCCAGCATCGAGACCGACTTGCCGGAGCCGGATTCGCCGACGATGGCGAGCACCTCGCGCTCGTCGACGTGGAGCGAGACACCGTCGACGGCGCGGAACGGGCCCGACGCGGTCTGGAACTCGACGACGAGGTTCTGGATGTCGAGCAGCGCCATCACGACCTCCTGAGCTTGGGATCGAGGGCGTCGCGCAGGCCGTCACCGATCAGGTTGATGGCAAGCACGGTGATGAGGATGGCGAGGCCCGGGAAGGTCACCACCCACCAGGCGCGCAGGATGAACTCGCGCGCCGAGGCAAGCATCGTGCCCCATTCCGGTGTCGGCGGCTGCGCGCCGAGGCCGAGGAAGCCGAGAGCGGCCGCCTCGAGAATGGCGTTGGAGAAGGACAGCGTGCCCTGAACGATCAGCGGCGCCAGGCAGTTGGGCAGGATGGTGGCGAGCATCAAACGCAGATGTCCGGCGCCCGCGACCTTCGCCGCCACGACATATTCGCGGCTCTTCTCGGCCATCACGGCGGCGCGCACCAGGCGCGCGAAATGCGGCTGCAGCACCAGCGCGATCGCCAGCATCGCATTGAACAGACCCGGGCCGAGGATGGTGACCAGCACAAGCGCCAAGAGCAGCGACGGGAAGGCCAGGATCAGGTCCATGACGCGCATGATCGCGACGTCGACCCAGCCGCGGAAATAACCGGCGAGCAGGCCGAGCGTGATGCCGCCGGTGAGCGCCAGAGTGACGACAACCGCGCCGATCAGCAGCGAGAAGCGGGCGCCATAGAGCAGGCGCGAGAGGATGTCGCGGCCGACCGGGTCGGTGCCGAGCAGATATTGCGTCGAGCCGCCTTCCTGCCAGGCGGGCGGCCTGAGGAACGCGGCCTTGTCCTGAATGTCGGGCGCGTAAGGCGCGAGCAGCGGCGCGAAAAGTGCTGCGAGCACCAGAAGGACGAACACGAACAGGCCGATGACGGCGCCGCGGTTCACGGAGAAATAGTGCCAGAAGGTTTTCAGGCCCGTGAGACGATCCGGGCTGCCGGCGGCCATCGGGGCGATTTCGGTCTGGCTCATCTACGCTGCCCTGATGCGCGGGTTGATGACGGCATAGAGCACATCGACGATGAGGTTCACCGCCATGACGATGAGCGCGATCAAAAGCAGACCCGACTGCACGACGACATAGTCGCGCTTGAAGATGGAATCGACCATCCATTTGCCGATGCCCGGCCAGGCGAAGATGGTCTCGGTGAGGATGGCGCCCGCGAGCAGCGTGCCGACCTGCAGGCCGATCGTGGTGACGACCGGGATCAGCGCGTTGCGCAGCGCGTGCACGCCGATGACGCGCGCCGCCGAAAGGCCCTTGGCGCGGGCGGTGCGGACATAGTCCTCGCCCAGCACCTCGAGCATGGCCGAGCGCGTCTGGCGCGCGATCACCGCCAGCGGAATGGTGCCGAGCACGATCGACGGCAGCACCAGGTGGCTGAGCGCGGAGCGGAAGGCATCCCATTTGCCATAGAGCAGGCTGTCGATGGTCATGAAGCCGGTGATCGGCTTGAAGAAGAACTGCAGGCCGATGCGGCCCGACACCGGCGTCCAGCCGAGATAGCCGGAAAAGAAGATGATGAGCAGCAGGCCCCACCAGAAGATCGGCATCGAATAGCCGACAAGCGCGGTACCCATAAGCGACTGGTCGAACCATGAGCCGCGCTTGACGGCGGCGAAGATGCCGGCGGGAATGCCGATGACCATGGCGAAGACCATGGCGAAGAAGGACAGTTCCAACGTCGCCGGGAAGAGCGTCTTGAACTCCTCCAGCACCGGGCGCTTGGACGAGATGGAGACGCCGAAATCGCCGGTGGCGACCTCACCGACATAGCGCGCGTACTGCTGCCAGATCGGCAGATTGTAGCCGAACTGTTCCTTGAGCTCTTCGTAGCGGGCGGGGGCGACGCCATGCTCGCCGGCCATGGCGAGGATCGGATCGCCGGGCAGCAGACGGACAAACGCGAAGGCGCAGATGGTGATGCCGACCAGGGTCGGGATCAGGAGGGCGATTTTGTTGAGAAGATATCGGAGCATCGTCAAGTCGAAACGGGGCGGCGCGAATTCGCGCCGCCCCGTTCGCAAATATTACTCGGACTTGTCAACACCGTCGAAACGGTGAATGCCGAGCGGGTCCATCTTGAAGCCGGTGACGTTGTTGCGAACGACCGCGTAGACCTGGCTGTGGGCCAGCAGGAAGGCGGGCGCTTCCTTCGCGAAGATCACCTGCGCCTGCTCATAGAGCTTGGTGCGCTCGGCCTGGTCGCTGGTCTTCTTGGCCTTCTGGATCAGATCCTCGAAGTCCTTGTCGCACCAGCTCGAATAGTTCGAGACGCCGATGGCCGAGCAGGCGAAGAGGGTGGCGAAGAAATTGTCCGGGTCGCCATTGTCGCCGGTCCAGCCGACCTGGAAGGCGCCGGGACGGTCCTTCTTCTTGCCTTCCTCGCGGTACTTCGTCCACTCGTAGTTGACGATGTTGGCCTTGACGCCGACCTTGGCCCAGTCGGCCTGGATCAGCTCGGCGGCGCGTTGGAAGTTAGGATTGTAGGGACGGGCGCGGTCGGAAGCCCAGAGTTGGATTTCCTTCAGCCCGGCAGCCTCGAGCACCTTCTTGGCCGCTTCCGGATTGTAGGCGTCGGTCTTCACATCCTTGTTCCACGACCACATGGTCGGCGGGATCAGGTTTTCGGCCGGCGTGGCGCCGGCATCCTGGAACAGCGACTTGATCAGCGCCTCCCGGTCGATCGCCTGGTTGAGCGCATGGCGCACTTCCGGCTTGTCGAGCGGCGGGATCGTGGTGTTGTAGCTCATATAGCCGATGTTCAGGCCGGCCTGATCCATCAGGGTCACGTCCTTGTTGGCCTTGATGGTGGCGATGTCGGCCGGGTTCGGATAGACCGTCACATCGCACTCGCCGGCCAGCACCTTCTGGATGCGAGCGGTCGCGTCAGGCGTGATGGCGAAGACGAGATCGTCGATCTTTTCCTTGCCCTTGAAGTAGTCGGGGTTGGCCGCGTAGCGGATGACCGAATCCAGCTGGTAGTCGACGAACTGGAACGGACCGGTGCCGACCGGCTTGGTCGAGAAGTCGGCCATCTTGCCTTCCTTCTCGAGCTGATCGGCATATTCCTTCGACACGATCGAAGCGAAGTCCATGCCGAGATTGGCCAGCATCGGCGCGTTCGGCTCGGTCAGCGTCAGCTTGACGGTGAGGTCGTCGACCTTCTCCCACTTGGCGACATATTTCGGCATGTCCATGCCGGTGTAATAGTCCCAGGTGAGGTTCGGCAGGTACTTGTCGCCGTTCCACGGATTCTGCTTGTTGAACTGGCGATCGAAGGAGAAGACGACGTCGTCGGCGTTGAGGTCGCGCGTCGGCTTGAAATAGTCGGTGGTCTGGAACTTCACGCCCGGATGCAGATGGAAAGTATAGACCAGGCCGTCGTCGGAAATTTCCCACTTGTCGGCAAGACCAGGCTCGATCTCGGTGCCACCGTGCTTGAATTCGACCAGTCGCGAATAGACAGTGCGCGAAGACGCGTCGAAGTCGTTACCGCCGGTCGTCGTACCGGGATCGAAATTGGCCGGCGACGCTTCCGAGCAATAAACAAGCGTCTTGGCACTGGCCATGCCGCTGAGGACGCTTGCAGCCAGCAACGCGGCTGCAAAAGCCATTGTCTTTTTCATTGAGCACTCCCTGATGTTCTCTCAAGCCCCTCTATCAGGCTCGCGAAGGGCGCATATAAGCACCGTTTCTTCGCCTTTGGAACACCTGGTTTGCATACCCCATGGGAAGCAGGAAAAGAATCTAGCCTTTGCTCAAATATCGGAAAAAACGAGTAGTTTTTTCTTCTCACGACATTATTAACGATGGAAGTTTTTTATTGATTGGCCATCTTTCGAAATGGCGGCGCGAGGCATGCCTGCCCAAGATCGCCCGCCGCCCAGGCACGATGCGGGAGGCGATCGAAGCACGGGAATTCGACGGCAAATCTTTCCCCGTGTTGCCGCAGGGGCAAGGCTTGCACGGTCGCGGATAGAGGCAATACATAGACGATGGGCGGGATTTCCCGGAAAATCCGGACCGGCGTGGAGGGACGCTTCTTTCGGAGGCGGCGCCAGACAAGAAGGCGACAGGGAGAGACAGGTGGCAAAAGCATCCAAGACGACAGCCCCGGCGAAAGCAAAGGCCAAGGCCGCCGCCGAAAGCGATGCGCCCAAGGCTGTGAAGGCGGCCGCCGCGCCGAAGACGAAGACGGCCGCCAAGGCAGCGCCTGCCAAGGCAGCCGCCAAACCAGCAGCGGCAAAGACCAAGGCTGCGGCCCCCAAAAAGGACAAGCCGGCCACCGCAAAAACGGAGGCCGCCAAGCCGACCGCCGCGCCTGCCCCCAAGGGTCTGCCGAAGGCGATCACCGAGCTCACCGTCGGCCTGCCGGAAAAGCCGTGGCTGAAAAGCTATCCCAAGAACATGCCAGCCGAGATCGGCGCCCTGCCCTACAAGTCCATCGGCGAGTTCCTCGTCGGCGCCTGCAAGCAATTCGCCGGGCGGCCGGCCTTCGTGTGCATGGGCAAGTCGATCACCTATGCCGAGCTCGAGCGGCTGTCGGCGGCGTTCGGCGCCTATCTGCAGGCGAGAGGCCTGGAGAAGGGCGCGCGCGTGGCGCTGATGATGCCGAACGTGCTGCAATATCCGGTGGCGATGATGGGCATCCTGCGCGCCGGTTACACGGTGGTGAACGTCAACCCGCTCTACAGGCCGCGCGAACTGGAGCACCAGCTGAAGGATTCCGGCGCGCAGGCGATCGTCATCCTCGAGAACTTCGCCGGCACGCTGCAGGCGGTGATCGCCAGGACGCCGGTCAAGCATGTGATCGTCGCCGCCATGGGCGACATGCTGGGCGGCCTCAAGGGCGCCATCGTCAACCTCGTCGTGCGGCGGGTGAAGAAGATGGTTCCGGCATGGTCGCTGCCCGGCCATGTCAAGTTCAACGCCGTGCTCAAGACCGGCGCGACCATCGCCTTCAAGCCGCCCACGGTTTCCGGCGACGACATCGCCTTCCTGCAATATACGGGCGGCACCACCGGCGTCTCGAAGGGCGCAGTGCTTTTGCATCGCAACGTGCTTTCAAACGTCGCGCAGAATTCGCTGTGGGTGGAGGACGCCTACACGGTGAAGCCCAAGCCGGCGCATCTCAACTTCATCTGCGCGCTGCCGCTCTATCACATCTTCGCGCTGACGGTGAACGCGCTGATGGGCATGCAGCAGGGCGCGCAGAACGTGCTGATCCCCAACCCGCGCGACATCCCGGGCTTCGTCAAGGAACTGGCGAAATACCCGATGCACATCTTCCCGGGCCTCAACACGCTGTTCAACGCGTTGCTCAACAATGAGGAGTTCCGCAAGCTCGACTTCAAGCCGCTGATCCTGACGCTGGGGGGCGGCATGGCGGTGCAGAAGGGCGTCGCCGAACGCTGGAAGGCGCTGACCGGCTGCCCGGTGAGCGAAGGCTACGGGCTGTCCGAAACCTCGCCGGTGGCGACCGCCAACAAGTTCAGCTCGGCCGACTTCACCGGCACCATCGGCCTGCCGCTGCCTTCGACCGAAATCGCGATCCGCGACGACGACGGCAACAACGTGCCGCTCGGCGAAGTGGGCGAGATCTGCATCCGCGGCCCGCAGGTGATGGCCGGCTACTGGAACCGGCCCGACGAGACCGCCAAGGTGATGACCAAGGACGGTTTCTTCAAATCCGGCGACATGGGCTTCATGGACGAGCGCGGCTACACCAAGAT
>NZ_RZTO01001109.1:0-1586 GCF_003997225.1 Mesorhizobium sp. M2C.T.Ca.TU.002.02.1.1 | reverse complement strand
GGGTAAAGCCGGCTGGTCAGCCGGAAAAACCGCCGCCGTCCAGGAAAGCTTGTTCCTCGGCGGTCGTCGCGCGGCCAAGCATCAAGTTGCGGTGCGGGAAGCGTCCGAAGCGTTGGACGATCTCCAGGTGCTCCTCGGCGTATTTCAGATAGTCGGGCGCCCTGGCGGCCGTCAGCTCGACCGACCGTTGCTGGTCCGCCAGCGATTCGGAATGCTCGAAGGGCAAATAGAGGAAGACGCGAAGCTGCTCGTCCAGTTCCAGGTCCTGACCGGCGGCGATCGCCCTGTCGGCGAAGTACCGGGCGAGCGGGTCGGTCGCGTACATGTGGCCGCTGCCGCGGAAGCAGTTGCGCGGGAACTGATCGAGAAGGATCATCAGCGCCAGCGAGCCTTCGGCATGTGCGCTCCAGTCGTCGCATTCGCGCCGCGCGGCGGCGTAATGCAACTCCAGGAACCGATTGCGGAAATCCGCGTCGAAGGCGTCGCTCTTCTCGAACCAGGCGTCCTCGCCGGCATCGCGCCAGAATTTGGTGACCGAAAGCGCTCGCGGATCGAGTTCTGCCATGCCTTGTCCTTCAGTTCTTTGTTTCTGCCTGGTTCAGCACGACGGCGGTCTCCTGGTTCAGCGCCCGGCCGGCGCGTCGCGGCTGGGTGAGCGGCGTCGGGATCGGCGTGCCGATATTGCCCTTGAGGAAACGCTGGCCGGCGCGGATGCCCTCGGCAAGCTGGGTTTCGAAGCGGGCGGTGTCGCGGCGGCGCACGTCCTCGATGACCTCGGCGACTTCCTCCGGATCGACACCCAGCGCCTCCAGCGCCGAGCCGCCGAAGACGAGCGCCGATTCGAAGGTTTCACGCAATTGGTAGTCGACGCCGGCTCTTATGAGCTGCAGCGCCGTGCCGCGATCGAAGGCGCGCGCCAGAATGGTGACCAAAGGGAATTCGGCCTTGATCAGCTGGGCGATGCGCACCGCCGCGTCCGGCTTGTCGACGCAGATCAGAACCGCGCGCGCCCGGCCCGCGCCGGCCGCATGCAGGATATCGAGCCTGGTGCCGTCGCCGTAATAGACCTTGAAGCCGAAATCGGCGGCCGCCTGGATCATCTCCACCTCGTTGTCGATGATCGAGACATCCAGCCCGCGCAGCAGCAACGGCTGGCTGGCGATCTGGCCGAAGCGGCCGAAGCCGATGATCAGCACGCTGCCGGTGAGGCCCTCGGCGATGTCGACGCCGTCGAGCGACTGCTCGTCGCGCGGGGTGAGGTACCGCAGCGCTATGATCGCCAAGGGCGTCAGCACCATCGAGATGATGACGATGGCGGTCAGCGTGGCGTTGGCCTGGCCGTCGATGATGCCGACCGCGGCGGCTGACGAATAGAGCACGAAGGCGAACTCGCCGCCTTGCGCCATGAAGACGGCGCGTTCGAGGGCCTCGCGGTGGCCGCTCTTCAGGATGCGCGCGACGGCGTAGATGCCGATCGCCTTCATGACCATGTAGGCGACGACATAGATGGCGACCAGCCGCCAGTTCTGGGCGACGACGCCGAGGTCGAGCGACATGCCGACGGCGAGGAAGAACAGGCCGAGCAG
>NZ_RZTO01001108.1:0-1586 GCF_003997225.1 Mesorhizobium sp. M2C.T.Ca.TU.002.02.1.1 | reverse complement strand
GGCAAACACCATGCCTTCGCCCGGCTCGTTCTGGTTGACGATCGACAAATAGTAGAGACCGAGAACCATGTCTTGCGACGGCACGATGATCGGCGCGCCGGAGGCCGGGTGCAGGATGTTGTTGGTCGACATCATCAGCACGCGGGCTTCGAGCTGCGCTTCCAGCGACAGCGGCACGTGGACCGCCATCTGGTCGCCGTCGAAGTCGGCGTTGAAGGCGGTGCAGACCAGCGGATGCAGCTGGATCGCCTTGCCTTCGATCAGGGTCGGCTCGAACGCCTGGATGCCGAGGCGATGCAGCGTCGGCGCGCGGTTCAAGAGCACCGGATGCTCACGGATGACCTCGTCGAGGATATCCCAAACCTCCGGACGCTCCTTCTCGACCAGCTTCTTCGCCTGCTTGACGGTCGAGGAGAAACCCTTGGCGTCGAGGCGGGCGTAGATGAAGGGCTTGAAGAGCTCGAGCGCCATCTTCTTCGGCAGGCCGCACTGATGCAGCTTCAGCTCCGGACCGGTCACGATGACCGAGCGGCCGGAATAGTCGACGCGCTTGCCGAGCAGGTTCTGGCGGAACCGGCCCTGCTTGCCCTTGAGCATGTCGGACAGCGACTTCAGCGGGCGCTTGTTGGCGCCGGTGATGACGCGGCCGCGACGGCCGTTGTCGAACAGCGCGTCGACGGCTTCCTGCAGCATGCGCTTTTCATTGCGCACGATGATGCCGGGAGCGCGCAGCTCGATCAGCCGCTTCAGGCGGTTGTTGCGGTTGATGACGCGGCGATAGAGATCGTTGAGATCGGACGTCGCGAAGCGGCCGCCGTCCAGTGGGACGAGCGGGCGCAGGTCCGGCGGGATCACCGGGACCACCTTCATGATCATCCATTCCGGACGGTTGCCGGATTCCATGAAGTTCTCAACGACCTTGAGCCGCTTCAGGTACTTCTTCTGCTTGAGCTCGGAGGTGGTCGAAGCCAGCTCCGAACGCAGGTCGCCGGCGATCTTCTCCAGGTCCATGCCGGCCAGAAGGTCATGGATGGCCTCGGCGCCGATCATGGCGGTGAAAGAGTCCTCGCCGTATTCGTCCACGGCGAGCATGTACTCTTCCTCGCTGAGGAGCTGGTTCTCCTTCAGCGCGGTCAGGCCCGGCTCGGTGACGATGTAGTTCTCGAAGTAGAGCACGCGCTCGATGTCCTTGAGGGTCATGTCGAGCAGCGTGCCGATGCGCGAGGGCAGCGACTTCAGGAACCAGATATGGGCGACGGGCGCGGCGAGCTCGATATGGCCCATGCGCTCGCGGCGAACGCGCGACAGCGTGACTTCGACGCCGCACTTTTCGCAGATGACGCCCTTGTACTTCATGCGCTTGTACTTGCCGCAGAGGCACTCATAGTCCTTGATCGGGCCAAAAATGCGCGCGCAGAACAGGCCGTCACGCTCCGGCTTGAAGGTGCGGTAGTTGATGGTCTCCGGCTTCTTGATCTCGCCGAACGACCAGGACAGAATCTTCTCTGGGCTGGCAAGCGAGATCCGGATGGAATCGAACACCTGCGCAGGCGCCTGCGGGTTGAAGAGATTCATGACCTCTTGGT
>NZ_RZTO01001107.1:0-1588 GCF_003997225.1 Mesorhizobium sp. M2C.T.Ca.TU.002.02.1.1 | reverse complement strand
ACCTGACAGTGCATCCGCAAAAGTTACGACCGCCGATAACCTTAATTTCCGTTTCTTTTGCGGAGGCTTTCCGAACGGAAGGTAAAGGAATAAATTAGCAATTCGTTAAGTACGCCGTTGGGGGCCAAGCTTAAGGATGTGTCGTGATGAATTTCAAGTCTCTGATCAAGCGGGCCGAGGACGTCGATAAGGAATTTCAGGAACTCCAATCGGATCTGGCGGAAGCATTCGAGGACGTTCTTGCCGATGAGGAAAAGGCACCGCCTGAAGGCGATGTCGCCGACCAGGATCTGGTTGCACGCGACCAGCAATCGCCGCCGGAAGAGCCGTCCGACGCAATGGCATCACGGCTGACACCGCATACCCAGACGCGGCTGGCCGCCCTGGAAGCCGTCGCCGGGCTTTTCCAGGATGGCCAGGGGCACCTGCAGGAAATCGAGGCGAAGCTGGCCGAGATCGCCAGCGCCCACCGCATGACGCGCGACGTCCTCAACGTTTTCCACCGCGACGTGTTGCGCTCCAACGAGCTGGAGCTGGCAAACCTCGCTCTCACCACCGAGCACAAGACGCTCACCGAGCAATTGCTCGACGCCGCCCGCAAGCAGCGCGAGCGCGACGGCGCCGCCGAGGCCTGGCAACAGCGCGAGGCGAGCCTCGTCCAGGACCGGGAGCAGCTGCGCTCGGCGCTGGCGGCCGTGCGCCTGGAGCTGGTGGAGATGAGCAATGAGAGCGCCAGGCGCGAGACGGAGTTCGGCGAGATCGTCAAGGCCTTGACCGCCAAGACCGTCGAAGTCGACAGGCGCGGCGCCGAGAACAAGCTGCTGCGCGAAAAGCAGGTCGGCCTTTCGGTCGACCTGGAGCAGGCGCAAAAGCGCGAGGCGGAAGCCCGGCACAAGTTCGACGAATTCGCGGCGACCCACGCCAGCGAAACCGCCCATATCGCCGAACTGATGGCTCAACTCGGCAACCACGAAAAGGAAGAAACCCGACTGCAGAAGACGCTGGAGGCAACACAGGCCAAGCTTGCCGAAACAGCCGAGGCGGCGCGGATCGCTGAAAGCGACGGCGCCGCGGAATTGGCGCGCAGCCAGGCCGAAATGCGCGGCTTGCGCGCCGAGATCCAGGAACTGCAGTCGCGCCTGGATAGGGTCTCGACCGACAATGGCGAAGCCACGGCTGAGATCACCAGGCTCAAGGCGCAGTTGAACGATGCCGTCACCGAACGCCAGATTGCCGAGGAAAGGCTCGCCGTCCTCAAGGAAGAGAGCGAAGCCGACAAGAAGAACCTGTCGGTGGTCAGCACCAATCTCTCACAGCTTTCGCTGCAGCAGGCGTCCGAGCAGATCCAGCTCGATATCCAGAAGCAGGAATGCGAGGATTTGCACGCCGAAGTCGAAGCGCTCAATGCCCGCATCCGGGAATTGCTGCCTTACGAGCGCCTGCATCGGGTGACCGACGCAAGGTCGCGCAAGGATGCCGCGCCTCAAGCAAACGGGATCATCGCGGAAACGGTGCGTCCCGCCGCGCGGCGTGTTCCGCGGCGGAACTTGCGAGTCAACGCTGGCTGAGAAAACCGCCGCGCCGGAAC
>NZ_RZTO01001106.1:0-1592 GCF_003997225.1 Mesorhizobium sp. M2C.T.Ca.TU.002.02.1.1 | reverse complement strand
CATGTCGTCGGCATGGAAGCTGCCGATCTTGCCGGTGAACCCTTGCACGATCACGCGCGTGCTGCGGTTGAGCAGGATTGCCATTTCTCGACCTCCCTCAGGCTGCTTTTTTGTTCTTGGCGGCTTCGCGCCAGGCGGCGACGGCTTTTTCGGCGGCTTCGGCCAGCGTGTCGGCGATGATCACGTTCTCGCCGGAATCGGCCAGGATCTTGCGCCCCTCCTCGACCTTGGT
This sequence comes from Mesorhizobium sp. M2C.T.Ca.TU.002.02.1.1, assembly GCF_003997225.1. Taxonomy (NCBI): domain Bacteria; kingdom Pseudomonadati; phylum Pseudomonadota; class Alphaproteobacteria; order Hyphomicrobiales; family Phyllobacteriaceae; genus Mesorhizobium; species Mesorhizobium sp. M2C.T.Ca.TU.002.02.1.1. The sequence goes on along the minus strand of NZ_RZTO01001106.1, from coordinate 1,360 downwards.
GCCGGAAAGGCGTACCACCAGCGGCACGTCGACGCCGACCTCGCGGATCGCCTTGATGACGCCTTCGGCGACCCAGTCGCAGCGGTTGATGCCGGCAAAGATGTTGACCAGGATCGTCTCGACATTCTTGTCGCCGAGCACGGCGCGGAAGGATTTCGCCACCCGTTCCGGCGAGGCGCCGCCGCCGATGTCGAGGAAGTTGGCCGGCTCGCCGCCGGCGATCTTGATCATGTCCATCGTCGCCATGGCAAGACCGGCGCCGTTGATGATGCAGCCGATATTGCCGTCGAGCCCGACATAGGAGAGGCCGCGATCGCTGGCGAAAGTCTCGCGCGGGTCTTCCTGGCTCTTGTCGCGCAGCTCGGAGATTTCCGGACGGCGAAACAGCGCGTTCTCGTCGAAAGACATTTTTGCGTCGAGCGCGACGAGACTGCCGTCACGCGTCACCACCAGCGGGTTGATCTCCAGCATCGTGGCGTCATAGTCGCGGAACACCCGGTAGCAGCCGAGGATGGTTTCGGTCGCCTTACCGATCAGATTGTCCTCGAGCCCGAGCCCGAAGGCGATCTCGCGCGCCTGGAAGCGCTGCATGCCGACGCCGGGATCGACGGTGGCGCGGATGATCGAATCCGGCGCCGTCTCGGCGATCTCCTCGATCTCCATGCCGCCGGCGGCCGATGCCACGATCATGACGCGCTCTTCCTTGCGGTCGAGCACGAAGCCTAGATAGAGCTCCTGCGCGATGTCTACGGCTTCCTCGAGATAGAGGCGCGAGATCAGCTTGCCGCGCGGGCCGGTCTGCTGGGTCACCAGCTTGCGCCCGAGCATGGCTTCGGCCGCATTGGAAATCTCCTCGTCGTTCGAGCAGAGCTTGATGCCGCCGGCCTTGCCGCGCGCGCCGGAATGGACCTGCGCCTTCAGCACCCATTTCGAGCCGCCGATCTCGCGCGCACGGTAGGTCGCCTGCTCGGGGCTGTAGGCGAGGCCGCCGCGCGGCACGTGCACGCCGTGGCGGGCGAGCAGTTCCTTGGCCTGGTATTCGTGGATATCCATCATGTCCTCCCGGTAATTTTTAGTGCGCCGCTTGCGTCTGGCCGGCGCGCTCGATCGCCTCGTTCACCACCAGCACGTTGCGCGCCATGCGCTCCGACGCAGCGTCGATCATCTTGCCGTCGAGCGCCGCGGCGCCCTTACCGGCCGCTTCCGCTTCCTTCAGCACCTCCAGGATGCGGCGGGCGCGCGTGACTTCCTTCTCCGGCGGCGAGAACACGTCGTTGGCCAAGGCAATCTGCGACGGATGGATCGCCCATTTGCCTTCGATGCCGAGCGCCGCGGCGCGCCTTGCGGCGGCCATGTAGCC
>NZ_RZTO01001105.1:0-1594 GCF_003997225.1 Mesorhizobium sp. M2C.T.Ca.TU.002.02.1.1 | reverse complement strand
GTTCCAGGGCATGATGCCGAAAAAGGTGAAGCGGTTTTCGGACGACATCATGCTCCACCTCTGGCCTTGATCTACCTGGAAAAATCGCTGCGCACGATGCCGTGCCGTTGCAGCTTGTCGTAGAAGGTCTTGCGCGGAATGCCGAGCGCCTCGATGGTGCGGCGGACGTCGCCGTCGTTGCGACCAAGTGTCTCGCGGATGATCTCGGCCTCGTAGCGATCGAGCCGTTCAGGCAACGGCATCGCGGTGTCGCTCTCCATTGCCGCTGGGGAAGGCGTTTCGCCGACATGATCGAGCCCAAGCACGAAACGTTCGGCGAAATGGGCGAGTTCGCGCACATTGCCCGGCCAGTCATGGTCCTTCAGATGACGCTGGGTCGCGGCGGAGACCGCCGGCACGGTGCGCCGGAAGCGGTCGGCGGCGCGCTCGGCGAAGTAGCCGAACAACAGCGGCACGTCGTCTCGCCTTTCGCGAAGCGGCGGAATGGAAAGCGTCACCACATTGAGCCGGTAATAGAGGTCCTCGCGAAAAGCGCCGCGCTGGCTGGGATCGCCGAGATCGACCTTTGCGGCGGCGACGACGCGCAGGTTGACCGGGCGCACCTCGTTGGTGCCGAGCGGCGTCACCTCGCGCATTTCGAGCACGCGCAGCATCTGCACCTGCGTCGCGGCCGGCATGCTCTCGATCTCGTCGAGGAACAGCGTGCCGCCGCTCGAATGCTCGATACGGCCGACGCGCTTCTTGTGCGCGCCGGTGAAGGCGCCGGCCTCGTGTCCGAACAGCTCGCTTTCGATGACCGTCTCCGGCAGCGTGCCGCAATTCAGCGCGACGAAATTGCCCTTGGCGCGGCGGCTCCACCGGTTCAGCAGGCCAGCCACCACCTCCTTGCCGGAGCCGGTCTCGCCGGTCACCAGCACGTCGACATCGGTGTCGGCGATCTGCCGCAGCGTCCGGCGCAGCCGCTCCATGGCCGGCGTCTGGCCGATCAGCGGCAATCCCTCCTGCGCCTGCTCGGCAGCTTCGCGCAAGGCGCGGTTTTCCATCACCAGCCGGCGTTTCTCCGCGGCACGGGCAACGCTCTGCGCCAGCCTGTCGGCCGCGAAAGGCTTGGTGATGAAGTCGTAGGCGCCGTCCTTGATCGCCTTGACCGCCATCGCGATGTCGCCATGGCCGGTGACCAGGATGACGGGAATGTCGGGATCGAGCCGCAAGACGCGATCGAACAGCTGCAGGCCGTCGATCTCCGGCATGCGGATGTCCGAGACAACCGCGCCGGCGAAATTCCTGTCGAGCGCCGCCAGCGCTTCGCTCGCCACCGCGTAAGCCGACACCGCAAAGCCGGCAAGCTCCAGCGTCTGCCTTGTCGCCTTGAGCAGATCGCCGTCGTCATCGATCAGTATCACCGGTGCCGGATCGTGCTTCGTCATGCTGCGCCGGCTTTCGACAGATGGATGGTGAAGCGGGTTCCCTGGCCGCTGCTCGACACCTCGATGCGCCCGCCATAGTCGGCGACGATGTCCTTGGCGATGACGAGGCCGAGCCCGAGGCCTTTTTCCTTGGAGGTGTTGAAGGGCGTGAACAGGGATTTCAGGAT
>NZ_RZTO01001104.1:0-1601 GCF_003997225.1 Mesorhizobium sp. M2C.T.Ca.TU.002.02.1.1 | reverse complement strand
AACAGAGATCGTTTCGGGCGCGATGGCATGCGCGGCGAACTGCTCGCGCATGAAGCCGAGGAACGTCTCGTCGCCGAACGTGGCGCCGGAGAGATTGATCGCGCAGGTGGATACCGGCACCGCCTGCGGATCGGCGAGCCTCGCCGCCAAGATGGCGAAGGTGTTGCGCACCACCCAGCGGTCGATCGCCGGCATCAATCCGTAGCGCTCCGCCGCCGGAATGAAGCTCTGCGGGGTGACGAAGCTGCCGTCCTCGTCGGTCAGCCTCAGCAGGATTTCGATATGCGCGCCTGCCTCGGCGATATCGTCGCGCAGCGGCGCGATCTCCTGCGCGTGCAGCCTGAAGCGGTTCTCGTCCAGCGCGGCATGCAGGCGCTGCACCCAGGCCATCTCGCCGAAGCGCTCACGAAGTGCCGTGTCGCCGTCATTATGGAGCTGGACGCGGTTGCGGCCCTTTTCCTTGGCCATGTAGCAGGCGACGTCGGCGGCGCGCAGCACCTCCTCCAGCGTCATGCCTGCATTGGCGACTTCGACCATGCCGATGCTGACGCTGATGTTGAAGGGACGTCCATCCCAGGAGAAATGCAGATCCTGGACCGTGGCGCGCAACCGCTCGGCGGTCGCCGCGGCGCAGTCGGCATCGCAATCGAAGAGCAGCACGCCGAACTCATCGCCGCCCAGTCTCGCCAGGATGTCGCCGGGCGGCAGCTCGTTGGCGAGCAGCACCGAGATCTGGCGCAGCAGCTGGTCGCCGGCGGCATGGCCACATGTATCGTTGACCAGCTTGAACTGATCGAGGTCGAGATACATCAGCGCGTGCCGGCGCGGCCTTTGCGGCGCTTCGGAGATCGCGCCCGCCAGCCGGTTCTCGAAGTCGCGGCGGTTGACGAGCCCGGTCAGCGCATCATGCGATGCCTGCCACGACAGGCGCTCGATATAGTCCTGCTCGCGCGTCATGTCGTGCAGGGCTAGAACGCACCCCAGGATCGCGCCGGAAACGATCAACGGCGCGCCATTCAGCGCCACGGGCACGACCGAGCCGTCGAGACGCTCCAGAAGCTGCGGGCGCACGTTGGACCGGCGCGGCTCGCCTGCGAGCAGGCGCGTGATCAGATCGGTCTCCTCGACGCCGCTGTCCTTGTCGACGAGCCGGAACAACGAGGCGACCGGTTTGCCCTTGGTGGCGGCCAGCGGGCAGGCGAGCAGCCTCTCCGCTCCGGCATTCATATAGTCCAGCCGCCCCTCGGCATCGGTGCTGATGACGGCCTGGCCGATCGAGGCCAATGTGATCTGAGCGCGCTCGCGCTCGGCATTGAGGGCGTTCTGAAATGCCTGGCGCTGTTTCATCAGCTTGCGCGTGCGCCAGACGGCGAGCAGGATAAGTAGCGCGGCGGTGGCGAGATTGGCCGCCGTCAGCGCCATCTTGATGAAGCGCGATCCCTCGCCGAGACTGTCGGAAAAGGCCTTGGCGAGCGGTCCGATCCGGCGGTCGAGCTGGTGGATTTGCGCCTTCCACAGACCGATCTCGGCTGACGATGCCGGTCCGTTCTCGAGCCTGCGATGCATGTCGTCGCCCAATCTTTCGATGGCGAGGATCATCT
>NZ_RZTO01001103.1:0-1607 GCF_003997225.1 Mesorhizobium sp. M2C.T.Ca.TU.002.02.1.1 | reverse complement strand
CCATCATTCTCTCCATTTTCCCCTGTTGGCGCATCCGGGTCGTGGCCGGAATGCATTCTCTTGATTGTCGCCGAGCCGCCCTGGGCGGATCGGCGAGGTTGCGCTCCTCCTTCAGAGGTGGAGCGGCAATGTCTGCAATCGCTGGCCGGCCTGCGATCGAGGCCCCGGCGTCAAGCTCCGCGATTCAATGGCTGCTGGCCGAAGCCTGGGCATAGGCGCCCTGGTAACGGTTCTCCTTGATGCTCTGCATGATGTCGGCTTCGCGCGCTTCCTGCGCCTTGACGGCTGCCAGCAGGGCCACCGCCCCTTCGAGCGGAAACGCAACGACGCCATCCTCGTCGCCCACGACGATATCGCCGGGACCGACCACCATTCCGCCCACCGAGACCGCAACATTGATGGCCCCGGGACCATCCTTGTAGGGACCGAGATGGATGGCCGATCGCGCGAAGCAGGGAAATGGATTGCGGCCGATGGCGCCGGCATCGCGGATGGCTCCGTCGATGACGATGCCGGCCGCGCCGCGTGAGGCAGCGAGGCTTGTCATGATCTCGCCGACGAGCGCCCGCCCTTCGTAACCGCCGCCATCGACGACGATGACATCGCCCGGCTTTACCAGGTCGAGCGCGCGGTGGATGAACTGGTTATCGCCTGGGCGCGTCCTCACTGTCAGCGCCCGTCCGACCATGATGCCGTCGATCTTGTGGAACGGTCGCAGCCCGACAGCGCCGGGCACGCGGGCGAGATTGTCGCTGATCAACGGCGTGGCAAAGACGCGGAACGCGTCGACCAGTTCACCTTCCCGTTGCCCGCCTGCCATTTCATCCTCCAGCAGTTCAATTTTCTGAATATATTATCCAATCATCATTTGAACGCCAAAGTCAACCGACTTGCTGGGGATCGTTCGAAAAAGCCAATTCTCCGGCAATTTCAGGCACGGAAGCCATTTTTCGACCTGCCATATCGGGCTTGCCATCAGTTCGCGCTTGGCGATAAATTGGATAACATATCCTCATTGGACTCACAAAAAGGAATCAACCGTGAAGCATGCAGGCAAAGTCGTGATCATCACCGGGGCAGCGCAGGGCCTGGGCCTCGCCTGCGCCGAGCGCTTTCATGCCGACGGCGCCAATGTCGTGCTCGTGGACGTGAAGGCCGACCGCGGCCGCGAGCATGCGCAACGTCTTGGCGAGCGCGCCGTCTGGCTCGAAGCAGATCTTTCCGCGTGCACGGCGGACATGGCCGCCAGCATCATCGCCGCGGCCGCCGATGCCTTCGGCGGCGTCGATGTCTTGATCAACAATGCCGGCGTGATCCACCTCGATGATTTCGTCGACTTCCCCGAAGAGGCTTTCGATTGGGTTCAGCGCATCAATCTGAAAGCGCCGTTCCTTCTCGGCCAGGCCGCGGCGCGAGCCATGATCGCTCAGGGGCGCGGCGGCTCGATCATCAACATGTCGTCGATCAATGCGATTCTCGCCATTCCCAATTCCGTCGCCTACGCGGTGTCCAAAGGCGGCATCAAGCAATTGACGGCGGTGATGGCGGTCGGACTCATCCCGCACCACATCCGCGTCAACGCCATCGGACCCGGCACAATCCTGACC
>NZ_RZTO01001102.1:0-1616 GCF_003997225.1 Mesorhizobium sp. M2C.T.Ca.TU.002.02.1.1 | reverse complement strand
CCTTCGGATCGATCACCTGTTCGGCCGAGGCGGCGAAGCGGAAAGCGGGCGTCTCGTGCCAGTGCAGTTGCATGCGCACGCCGCGCAGTAAGGGATATTTCATCAGCCGGTCGATCTGCGGCCGGACATCGTCGACCGTCATGTCGGCATAGCCGACGATGGCGTGCGGCCACCCCGTTTCTTCGGCTGTCTTCTGCAGGAAGGCGACCTCCTTCTCGAAATCCTCCTTGGCCCAGTTGGTCTGCACGTAGACGGCCTTCTCGACGCCCGAGCCCTTCTGGTCCTCGAGGAACTCCGTGATCGGATAGTCGCGGCGGATCGGCTCGTAGGGGCCGAAGATGCGCGGCACCATCGGCCCGACCAGCCAGGGCTGGTCCTTCTGGCGCCAGATGTGGAAATGCGCGTCGATGGCTTTCTGCATCACGATACCCTTTTCCAGATGGAAGCGGCCGCCGGAGCGGGGCGGGCGAGCGACAGGATGAAATCGGTCAGGCTTCCGATCGACGAGCCGTCGACCAGGTCGTCGAGCGCCGGCAGGATGGCGTGGAGCGCGGCCGTCGCCGGGCGAAAGCGCGGATCGCCTGCGAGCGGGCTCGCCAGCGACAGCCGGAAGGCGCGGGCGCTGAAGCGGCGCATCGCGATCTCCAGTTCGGCATGGCTGCCGCGTTCCAGGCCGTCGGACAGGATGACGACGCAGGCGCCACGCGCAAAAGCGGAAAAGCGTGGCACCGAAAGGAAGGCGAGCAAGGTCGGACCCATGCGGGTGCCGCCGTCCCAATCGTCGACAAGTGTTGCGGCGCGCGCAAGCGCCTGCTCACGGTCGCGGATTCGCAGCGCGGACGTGACGCGGGTCAGGCGTGTGCCGAAGGTGAAGACTTCGGCACGGTCCGCGCCTTGCACGGCCGCATGGGCCAGCTTGAGATAATCGGCGGTGTGCAGCTTCATCGAGCCGGAGACATCTATGAGCAGCAAGAGCTTGCGTGGCACGGCTTGGCGGCGACGCAGCAGCGGCGAGGGGATGTCGCCATCGGCGCTGACGATTTCGCTGAGCGAGCGGCGGAGGTCGAGTGTGCCGCGCGAACGCGTGCGCGCAGTGCGGAAGGAACGGCGCGCGGGCAGCGCGGACGCGAGCTTGCGGCGGAACTGGCCGAGACCATCGGCGTCGCGCTGGAAATCGCGGCTGCTCAACTGCTCGAGCGCCGAAGACAGCTCGCCGCCTTTTTCCTGGCGAGCGACCTGTTTTTCTTCCTCGCGCGCGCCGCGGTCGTCCTTGATCCGGGTTTCGTCGTCCTCGTCACCTTCGATCGCGGGCCTGGCGTCGCCGTAGAAATAGGCTCGGAAATGCGCCTCGAATTCGCCGCGGCGATCGGGCGAGGGGGCAAGCGCCGCGAGAGCTGCCTCGCGAATGTCGTTCATCGAGCGCGGGCCGAGCAGGGTTACGGCCTGCATGAAGCTGGTGATTTGTTCGGGGGCGATGGCGAAGGCGTGATGGCGCAGCAGGCGGGCGAAGCTTAGAAAAGGCCTTGTGGCACTAGGCAAGCCTTCCGCGCGCCTCATTCCTTCGCCCCCCTCTCTGTCCTGCCGGACATCTCCCCCTCAAGGGGGGAGATTGGCAG
>NZ_RZTO01001101.1:0-1622 GCF_003997225.1 Mesorhizobium sp. M2C.T.Ca.TU.002.02.1.1 | reverse complement strand
GGTAGGCCTCGGCCATGGCGGCAATCTTCTTGGTTTCGAGGATGCCGCCGGAGCGGCCGAGGTCCGGCTGAAGGATGGTTGCGGCGCGGTTCTCGATGACGCGGGCGAATTCGGATTTCGTCGTCAGCCGCTCCCCGGTGGCGATGGGGATCGAGGTCTGGCGGGCGACCTGAGCCATCACCTCGGGCATATCAGGCGGCACCGGCTCCTCGAACCACAGCGGATCGTAGGGCTCGATGGCGCGGGCCATGCGCAGCGCGCCCGAAGCCGTGAACTGGCCATGCGTGCCGAACAGGATATCGGCCCTGGTGCCGACCGCCTCGCGGATCGCCTTGATCATGCGCGCCGACAGGTCGATGTCGATCAGGCGCGGCTGGTGGCCATCATAGGCGGTATAGGGGCCGGCCGGGTCGAGCTTCACGGCGTTGAAGCCCTGCTCGACATATTCCAGCGCGCAGGCGGCCGCCATATCGGGATCGTTGTAGACATTCTGGCCGCGCGCATCCTCCGAATGGACGCTGCCGGTGTGCGGATAGAGATAGGTGTAGGAGCGCAGCGTCTCATGCACCTGGCCGCCAAGCAGCTTGTAGACAGGTTTGCCGGCCTCCTTGCCGACGATGTCCCAGCAGGCCATTTCCAGCGCCGAGAAGCAGCCCATGCCGGAGACGTCGGGGCGCTGGGTGAAGCCGGAGGAATAGGCGCGGCGGAAGAAATTCTCGATGTCGTGCGGGTCGCGGCCGACGAAATAGCGTTCGGCCATGTCCTCGATCATCCTGGCGGTGACATGCGCCGAGAAGGTCGCATTGTAGGCTTCGCCATAGCCGACGACGCCGCCATCGGTGGTGAGCTTGACGAAGATGAAATACTTGCCGCCGATGCCGGGCGGCGGGTTGCCGACAACCCAGGTCTTGACGTCGGTGATTTTCATTTCTGATCCTCCAGAACCAGCTCGGCGCCTTTCCATCCGGTCAGGATCGAGGCGGCGTTGGTGTTGCCCGTGATGTTATCGGGAAAGATCGACGCGTCGATGACGCGCAGGCCCTCGAGCCCATGCACCCGAAGCCGTGGATCGACGACGGCGCGCGAAGCGTCCGGGCCCATGCGACAGGTCGAGACGGGATGGTAGACCGTACCCGAACGCTTCCGGAAATCCTGAATGAGGTCGGCGTCCGATTGTATCGACGGTCCAGGCAGCACCTCTTCCTCGATGACCTCGGCCATGGCCGGCATCGCGGCGATCTTGCGCACGAACTTCACCGCCGCCAGCATCTCGTCGACATCGGCATTGGTCGAGTAGGCATTGGCGGTGATCCTCGGATAGTCGCGCGGATTGCTCGAGCGGATCATGATCTCGCCGCAGCTCGAAGGCCGGCAGTTGGACAGGCCGATCGAGAAACCCGGCCACGGGTCGGGCGTCAGGATCGGGCGCTCGCCGCTCTTCGGGATGACGGTCGAGAAGGCCTGGAAATAAAGCTGCATGTTCGGCCGCGCCATCGACGGATCGGTGCGGAAGAAGCCGCCAGCATTGTTCATCGACAGCGACAGCGGACCGGAGCGCAAGAGGATGTATTGCATGCCGACCAGAAGCTTGCCCCACCATGGCCGCAGGATCTGGTTCAGCG
>NZ_RZTO01001100.1:0-1623 GCF_003997225.1 Mesorhizobium sp. M2C.T.Ca.TU.002.02.1.1 | reverse complement strand
GCCTTGCCCAAGCCGGCGGCGCGGCGGATGAAATGCTCGCAGAACATCCAGAAGCGCGTGCCTTTCAGCGGACCGATCACCGGCCCCATGAAGGTCTTGTAATAGAAGCCGGCCGACAGGATCTTGCCGCCGAGCTGGTTGAGGGCGCCGATGTCCCAGGCGAGCGATGGCGTGCGGTTCTGGCTGACGGCGACGAGCCCGTCATAGATTTCGACCATGGTGGCCGCGATGTTCGGCTCGCGCACTTCGCCGCGCAGCACCGTCACCAGCGCGTTCGGCTCCTCGACGCCCGCGGCGAGCAGGCCGCGCGGGCGGTGATATTTGAAGGAGCGGCCGAACAGCGTCACGCCATTGGCAAGCAGCGCAGAGGCCAGCGTGTCGCCGGCATGGCCGGTGTAGGGCGCTCCGTCGAAGGTGAAGCGGATGGTGCGCAGCCGGTCGATGCGGCCGCCGGTCTCGGTGCGGCGAGGGCTCACGAGCGGCCCTCCGCCCTGCTGTCAGCGGATTTGTGGCCGCCACGCGCGAATTCGGTGCTCAGGATCTCATGCGTGATGGTGTTGCGCACGACCCTCAAATGCGCGCGGCAACCGCCGGAATGCTGCCAGATCTCGTTGTGGTCGCCGGCGGGGTTCAGGCGGTCGTAGACATAAGCATTCCAGGCGTCGAGGTCCTGCGAGGCCGGCTGCGGCCGCTCGCGGTTGCCGTCGCCCTGATAGGTGAATTCGATGACGTCGCGCGGCCCGCAATAGGGACAGGTGATCAGCATTTTCTTGTATCTTCTTGTTCAACCATGATCTTTTCCAAAAACCGGTTCCCACTTTTTGGGATCATGGTTCCCTAGTGCAGCCGCGGGTTCGCGCCCTGGCCTTTGTCGTCGATGATCAAGCCACGATAGAAGCGGTCGAGCGTGAAGGGCGCGTTGAACTCGTGCGGCTCGTCCTTGGCGATGGTGTAGGCAAAGCACCAGCCCGAGGCGGGCGTCGCCTTGAAGCCGCCGTAGCACCAGCCGCAATTGAGATACATGCCTGGCAATGGACCGGTCGTGATGATCGGCGAGCCGTCCATCGTCATGTCGCACAGCCCGCCCCATGAGCGCAGCATGCGCACCCGGGCCAGGCCGGGGAACAGCGCCAGCATCTCGCTCATCACCTCGTCGACGATCGGCAGGCTGCCGCGCTGGGCGTAGCTGTTGTATCCGTCGAGGTCGCCGCCATAGACGAGGCCGCCCTTGTCGGATTGCGAAATGTAGAAATGCCCCATGCCGAAGGTGAGGACAGTGTCGACGATGGGCTTTAGCGATTCCGAGACGAAGGCCTGCAGCACATGGCTTTCGATCGGCATATGCGAAATGCCGGCAAGCTGCATGACGTGCCCGGTGCTGCCGGCAACCGCGAGCGCGACTTTCTTGGCGCGGATCTCGCCGCGTGTCGTCGTCACACCGGTGATGCGCCCGCCGTCGCGCAGGAAGCCGGTCACCTCGCAGTTCTCGATGATGTCGACGCCGCGCCGGTCGGCGCCGCGCGCGTAGCCCCAGGCGACCGCGTCGTGCCGGGCGGTGCCGGCGCGCGGCTGCATCAGCCCGCCAAGGACCGGGAAGCGCGCCGACCCCGAGACGTCGAGCGC
>NZ_RZTO01000010.1:0-25201 GCF_003997225.1 Mesorhizobium sp. M2C.T.Ca.TU.002.02.1.1 | reverse complement strand
CCTCCGAGAGGCGCAGCTCTGCCATGAGGTTGTTGATGCGGTTCTGAATGCCAGGCAGGAACTTCGGTCCGGTGACACGGTAACGGCATCCGGAACAAGCGCGCTCGCGCCACACTGGCATGAAGCCGCCCGCCCCCTTCTCGCCACCCGTCGAGCACGACCCCCCTGGGCATATGCCGTGCAGAAAAATCTCGAACGGCGACAGATCCTGGCGTTTGCCGTACTCGCGGAGCATGCCGGCGCCGACGTGATTCTTTATGAAATCCGGAACAACGGCTTCCTGCGCATACTCCTCGATCGCATCCTTGTCCTGGGCCGCCAGCCTGTCATGAGCCTGGCTTCGCGCTTCCATCGCGGCCTGAACGCTGGTGTTGAGCTTCGCGCTACGGTAGCCGTTATAGTGCCATGTCATCATCGCCGTCGCATGGCCGACCAAGTCTTGAACGATCTCGAGGCTGACACCCGCCTCAAGCAGATTCGACACCATCGTGACGCGTATCGCATGCAAATCGAAAACTAGCTTGTCCTCGACAATGAGCGGATACTCAAACCCCATGAGCCGGTTCACGTCCGCCTGGCTATCGCGCAGCAAGTCCTTCCAATAGCTCAGCACCTTCGCTCCGCTGACCGCTAGACCCTGATTGTCGCCGGGTTCGCGAAACAGCGGATATATGTCCGGGAATAGCTCCGGATCGACGCGAGTGAGCTCCTGGGTCCTGCGCTTTATGGGCTTCGCGGTCCGGGTCACCGGATTGTACTTCGCCTGAAGTGCCAGCATTCGATCGAAGCCTTCGACGACCCCGGCATCGGTCCACGGGATTACGTATGGAGCCCCCGTCTTGTTGCTCACGACCTTTTGGCCGAGGATTTTGCTGGACTTCTTCCCGGGCAGGTGAACGAGCTGAAGAAAGCAATCCTTGCGCCCCAATGTAGCTGCAGGATGGGGATTCGGGACCATTGTCATAGTCTTCCGGTCGATGATCTCTTCGTCGCCCTCTCCGCTGTCGACCCACCTTGCACCCTTGTGGCGCATGCCGGAGTTCAAAATGATATCGACCACGATCGCTTCGGCCGGCCAGAAAACATTCTCGTATTCCCCCGTTTCAGGGTTTCTGAGAGTGTGGTGGCATCGCTTGGGCCCGAGACTGCGCGCAAAGGCATAGTCGCCCTCGCGGTTCTTTCGGACGATGAGTTCCCATGCTTCGAGTTCCAGCGGGCGCCGGGGCGTGACATCGGACTTCTTTCTGTAGCCTCCGCCAATTTTGTCCTGCTTGGAGTCGAAGGGGTTCGTAGCATTGAAACGATCGCGTTCCGCTGCGAGCGCGAACCCTTGGCGCATCTTGGTGATCGCGCGATTGGGCAGGTCGGCGGGTTTGCCTTTGAAATACTGGTTCAGGAAATTCCAGAACGTATGGGTATTGCGGCCACTCAAATCGTGAACGTGATCGGTTCGCGAAATCGACTGGAAGTCCTTGGGCGCCTCCTCAGGCTTGAGCGTCATCAGGTAGATGAGCCAGAAGTCGAGCGCATTTTCGATCAGGGTTATGGTTTTGTTCCCGTACCGGGGCAGCAGTTCCCGCAGCTGCGCGGCCCATGACTTTACGTGTGCCGGAACGACGGTGACGGGCCGCTTGAGCATCTTGGATGCTAGCTGGGTGTTGAAAGACGTCGGACTCAAAGTCCAGTTGAAGGCATCCACGCCAATAAGGGCGAGTCGAGCCGCGTTCACGAATAAATGCGCCTCACTGCGTCCATTAACGCTCTCTCCCGCGTGCTCCACCGCGAGCTTGTAAACCGTATTGAGCGACGTCGACAGCATATTGGCCGTGCTCAGGCTTGGGATCTTCTCCTTGAAGGCAGCCATGGGATACCAGTTGAACGACTTCCGGCCTGCCTCCCAGGTGTTCCCGCAGAGCGCTGCCGTGGCGAACGCCTGAACCGATACGCCCGCCCCCGTGTTTCCCTTGCCCTGATGATAGCGGAAGACGGCATCGGCGAAGTCCCGATGTTCCGCCGCGACCGACATCCTGGCGACAAGGGGGGTGAACCGCGCCGGATACAGGTAGATGATCGTGGAAGAGTATTTGGCGGGCCAAACCCAGATCTTCCGCTTGGCCAGGAACTGGGAGAACCACCTTGGCGCGAACTTCCTCTTGGATCCGGCTTTCCCGACACGCTTCTCCTGCTTCTCCATGGCCCGCTCGGTGTCAGCCGCGAGCTGCTCCAGGAACGCAACCGAATCGTCGGCCTGCTGGACTCCGGCTCGAAGCGCCTCCCAGCCCACCTCGCTGTCTTGCGACACAAGCATCCAGTCGTCGATATTCTCATGGTCGTCGACGATGGCTTCGATAATCGCCTTTTGTGCCTTCAGAGGCATCGCAAGGACCAGATCCAGAATCTTGCCTTCGCCGCGCTTCATGCGCTTTCGCGGCTGGCCATCGGATTTCAAATCAGGAATGAGATCGAGGTCCATCGCAGCTGCGGTGAGTGCGGATTTGCTGAAATGGGCATGCTTCTCGGCATTCTGCGTCAGCATGCCGAACAGCTGGTCCTCACGGTCGGCGGCATTGCCCACCCTAAAGCCCAGATTCCCCAGTTTTCGGACGATCTCCCCATACGGCCGGACGAGGAGATCTTTCAGTTCCGACCTGAGCTCCCGGTCGAATTCCTCCCAGAGCCGCTTGAGCTCGTCCGTGTCGGGCACGCGGAGAAGCACGATCCGGTCGGTGCCATTAAAGTAGCTGCCTGGCTCCTTGTCGGAGTACATTAGGTTGTCGTCGTTCCGGAATTCGAGATTCATCATTCAGTCTCCCCATTGTCGTTGATTTGCAGATTCGGTTTCACGCGAGCTCTGCGGTGCGTTTGCTGACCGTGTTCATCGCGTCGAAAATGTCGGTCGGGGTCTTTCCGTATTCCCGCTGGCTCTCGATACTTTTGTGCCTGAGCATCAGCTGGACGATGTCCTCCGGGAGTCCGAGGACATTTCGGGCGTACCACTTGTAGTAGTGGCGCATGCCATGCAGCGAGGCGCCCGGCGAGTACGGTTCGACACCTGCCCGGACACAGGCTCGCCCGAACGCCTTCTCGACGTTCGAGATCTGCAGCGGCTCTCCGAGGTAGTTCCGGTTGACAGCGTTGACGAACAGATACGGGTGCGAGCTCTTGGCGGCGCCTATGTCGGCATGCAACGCGCGAATTCTGTCAAGCAGTCCAGCGAACTCCGCGGCGCGCTTCCTGCAGGTCCACGTGCCGTGGCTGACCAGCCACTCGGCGTTGAAGGTCGTCATGCCCTTCCAGCCGGCCTCGAAGTCTCCCTCGGCATCAGGGCGCGGCTTGAGACCGCGTTCGGCAAGGTAGTCGGTACGCGACTGGATCGCGCGCCTTGAATCGAAATGGCCCACATATTCGGATTTCCGGGGATCCGCGAAGATCGCGACGGGACCAACAAGGTCCGTGCGGAAGAGCTTTCGCGCGTCGTATGGGCTGAGGAAGTCGCAGAACCACATGTTCAGCGCCTCCGATATTCGGGGACCGACGTATGCCAGCAGTATCCAGAGCGCCTTCAGCATGAAGTTTCGTTCGCGGTCGATGATGGCATCGATTTCTTCGCAGGAGAGCGTGGTGGTGTTGCCGTTCTTTGGGACGTTCGCGTGGGCCGCGATGCGTCTCAATGCGGACGGCGGGGCAACGACCAGATCTTCACCCAGGACCATGTGCCAACGCTCCCGGTCGGCCTCGAGATGCTTCAAGAAGTCGTCGGGCGCGGACGATCGCTTGACCGTCGTCCAGATGTCGGACGACGACCTGAAAGCAGCGCCCATGACGGATGCCTTGCCCGTGAAGTCTCGGCAGAAGTTGGCGAACGCTAGAAGGTCGCGAAATTCGGTTTGCACCCACCCCCAACGGACGGGCTTCCAATGAGTGAACCGCCGCAGGGACGGGTCCTTGGGGTTCTCCGCCCTTGCACGGAGATATGCCCAGACCACGCAGTCGATCATGCCTTCCAAGTCCCGCCCTTCGCCGACCGTCAACTGCGTGAATTCATGAAGCCGCCCCACTGCGTTGAGCTTTCGCCGAATGTCCGCGGTGGGAACGTAGGTGTTGATCAGGTTCCGCACCCAGCCCAGCGTCTCGTCCGGGACGACGACTTGGCCGCTCGTGAACCGGATGGCCAGGACAGGGTGCATTACCCGGTCGGGCCTGCTCGGCGCTTCGTCAGCGAAGACATCCCGGTACAAAGAGACGGGCACGTCGAAAACAAAGAACCCCGGCTCGCAGCTGTCGACTTCGAACTGGTCCATGGGGTCCTGCCTGATTGATCGTCGGACAGGAGCGTTACGGCGCCAGGACTTAAGGAATGACCGGCTAACACGCTTAAGGAATCGCCGGCTTACGTCGTAAACGAGCCCTTGATGCAGGCCCGGACACCGAGACGCCAGTATTTCCGTGAGCGATGTCTAAATTAGGCTAAGGCGCGTTCCCATACGTCAACAAGCCAAATGAAATGCATCTACTTCTTTTTAACCCTCCGACGCCAAACGAAGGCTTCCAGTCGGGGGTAGCATCTTGATGTTCTTCGAAGTCGCCGAATCTGGCGGCAGCAGCTTGGCCGAAAGTCATGCCGGGCTAGACTTGCAATCTGGCCGTTCCATGAAAGTAGTAGAGCTCTACGCGGGAGCGGGTGGCATGTCCCTGGGACTGCGGAGGGCCGGATTCGACGTGATTCGAGCCTACGATCACATGCAATGCGCTGTCGACGTCTATAACCGGAATCTCGGTTACCACTCTATCCGCGCGGACCTCGGCGACGTTGCTTCCATCGCGCCGGAGATTTCCAAGCTTCGTCCGGACATGATCGTCGGGGGACCGCCTTGCCAGGATTTCTCTCCGGCAGGCGCCAGGATCGAGGGCGAGCGCGCAAACCACACCCGGACCTTCGCGCTATATGTCTGCTCGGCCGGCCCCAGGTGGTTCATGATGGAGAACGTTCAGCGCGCGCGGAATTCCGCTGCCTGGGCGGATGCCCGCGAGATGCTCGCCAACGCAGGATACGGCCTCTCGCAGATCGTCGTGAATGCCGCTCACTACGGCGTGCCGCAAAAGCGGCAGCGCCTGATCGTCATTGGACGTCGCGGCGAACGGGACGGTTTCCTGCTCGGGTCCATTCAGGAAGCCGCATCGCCAGTGCCGATGCCCTTGAGGGCGGTGTTTGGCGATCAGCTCGGCGATCATGTCTACAACCATCCCCGCACGCCGGGTCGCCGGGGGGTATGGTCGGTCGACGGGCCTAGTCCGACCATACGAAATGCCAGAAGGCCGCAGCCAGCGAGCTACGAGCCCCATCGGAACGACTCCAATTACAACCAGGTGACGGGGCTCTATTTTCGGCCATTCCATGATGCTCGCGGCGTCTATTCGCTAGATGAGCCGGCTCCATCCATCGTCCGGACATCCAGGGAGCGGCCACGTTCGAGCTACATCGCGAGCCCTCATCCAGACGACCCGGCCCCGGCATCTGCGGCTTACGTCCTCACCCAGAAAGATACGGCACGCATCCAAGGCTTCCCTGAGGATTGGGATTGGAGCGGCTGCACGAGCAGGGATATCGATCAGATGATTGCGAATGCCGTCCCGTCGCCGATGGCCGCTGCGCTCGGCAGGGAAATCCTGCGGCGCGAGCGCGGTGAAAGCCACCCAGGCGTGCCGGGGAACTTCGGGCAGTGGCTGGCGAAGGAGAAGAAGATGGCTCCTCAAATGGTCGCGAACACAAAATGGCGCGTCAAGCGGGCCCGCCAGCTGCTCGGAGGACGTGACCTTCAGTGCCAAGGAGCGGAATCCCATGCGTTAGAGGCGGCGTTCGAGCAGGAAGGGTTGGCGAAGGGGACGCGGTCGGACATCAGGCGGGCGCTCAGGCAGTTCCGGGAATGGCAGGAGCAGATGTGAGGGGCACCCTAAAGGAAGATATCTACCTTTGCATGGGTCCGTTACGCATCGAGCAAGGCTGGCACTTTTGTATTCGGCACGCACGCTCGGAAATAGGCATTCAGGTCGGCTCTTGCATCCGGCAATAGGTTGACCATCCAGAAACCAGGCAGAGGTAAATTCGATGGCCGTCCGAAATGGATATGTAGGCGCAGGCCCGCAATTGGTTAATCTTTCGACAGGAAATATTTGGTGCAGCAGGGATTGCCTTGGGCGCCTTATAGGATTGTTTTTATCATGGGCTGATGTCAACGCGGCAGAACATTACCATAACCTGATAATAGCGCTTCAAGACATTAGTGATGATGAACAAGTTTTGCTCGCGGAGGCAACAATTACGCTAGTTGCAAGAGATGGAAGGATCCATCAACTGAAGAGAGCATATGTCGCTTACGATCGCGATTCCGATTACCTTATTGGAGAAGCGTTTACCGAGACGGTAGACGCGCTGAATGCCCTGGAGAACCGAGCGCCAAGCCCATGACTAGGTATGTACTTTGATGAGCCGGGTCTGCATGGCCTTCTGGACCGCAGGGTGTTCTTTGTTGAACATACTGCCTATCCCATTGACGGTCTCGTATTGCGAGGCGTTTTCCAGCCATGCCTCGGCATCTCTGAAAATCACCTTCAGCGTTTCTCTTCCAGATTTCATCGCTGGAGGGCCGTAGACGGCGATCAATGCGCGTACCCGATTGACGTTCCCGACCTCCATGCATGTCTGCAAATGCGGTGCGAAGATGGTTTCAATATTGTGCAGTCGCTGCTCGTCGCTCATTCGAACCTCCTTGACCCAAGGACGTAGTTGAGCACGGTCTCCCGCAACCCAGAAGCCCCACCACACGTGAAATCTACATGCCGTCGGTATTACACCGTAAGCACGAAGCCCGGATCGAACGCCCGGTTTTCATCGTCGTATCCCCTTGGGTTGCAGACGATCCTAGTACTCCCAACGACATAATCGCAGCTGTCATGCGTATGTCCATGCACCCATAGAGCGGGCCGCCCATCCTCGATGACCCGTGTGAGATCCGAGGCGTAAGCGGCGTTGAGGAGATCGTGCGCGAATCTGGCTGGGATCGATCCCACATGCGGCAGGTGATGCGTCACCACGACGGTCGGCGTAGCGTCGGCCTTGAGCGCGGTCTCGATGAACCGTCGCGACCCCATATGCATGCGGTAGGCGGTTTCTGGGAGAAATCTTTGCCAAGGATTACGCCTTACGGCGATCTTCCGATAGTCGTTCATCCGTTGACGCGCATGGAACATGGCGACCTGGGGATGGCCTTGCACCCGATAGTCCGTCCACAGCGTTGCTCCCAAGAACTGGACGCCCTGGATGACAACGGAAGCGTCCTCGAGGAAATGGATGTTCGCGAACTTGGCAGCGGCAGCGCGACCGTCTTCCAGTCCCTCGCGGACGCCGCCGCCGTAGAACTCGTGATTGCCTGCGACATAGACGCAAGGCATCGCGTGAGCGATGTTCTCAGCTAACCAGTGGACACCGTTTGCCGGGGCGCGGCAGAGGTCGCCGGCCACTACGCAGACATCAGCCTCTGGAATCTTGAGCGGCCCTCGAAGATCCGCGACCTCGAGATGCACATCGGAAAGCAGCCAGATCTTCATTCGGTCGAATCCTTGATGAAGCGCGCACCGCCATCCGGGTCCGGGATTCGCGACCCTGGAAGCCGATACGTTGCTGTCTTGAAAATGAAGGCTATCGGCTTAGCCGGGGCGTTCCCGGAATCGCTTCCTGACCTGCCCCAGGACGGTATCGAGTTCCGCCCCCTCTAGCGTGGCCTTCTCGAACACCTTCTCGGCCAGGAAGTCGAGGGCCTGCGATTGTTCGCGAACGATCACCAGGGCAGCCTCATAGGCACGCTCGAGACGGATATTCACGCGAGCTGCCACCTCCGGATCGGCGGCCAAGGTCGCCGTGACTTCCTTCGGCTTGCGGTAGAGGAGCGGCCACTTGCCACCGAAACCAAGGACCGTTTCTATGTCGAGCGCCAGCCGCGTCGCCGATGCAAGATCGCTGTAGTCCAAGCCGCCGCTATTCGCCGAGATCGAGCCGAGCATAACTTCCTCGGCGGCCCGCCCGGCGAGCGTCTCTATGAGCACGGCGGTGAGCCAGGCTTCGGTCACCTCGTCCTGGCCAGTGCTTCCGGAGATATAACCGCCCTTGGGGGCCTCGATGGTTATCTCGTAAATGGGACCAAACCCGAGCAGCAGACGGGCCACAGCGTGTCCCGCTTCATGAATTGCCATCCTCAAGCGGAGGGCCATGGAGCGCGAGGGTTTCGCGGCAGCGATCCGCTCTTCAAGATCGGAAAAGGCAAGCGAACGCTGCTCGCGCCGCGCTTGCTGCCGGGCTTCCTTGACCACGCGTTCGATATCGGCTCCGGTGAGGCCTTGCGCCTTCCGGGCAAGCGCCGAGAGAGCGGCGGGGGCCGACGGGGATGCCGAGGGCTGCATGCTTGTCATGGTGCGTCGGCCTCCGCCCTGGCGGGGATCGCCGCTGCGACGAGGTTGCGGTACGGCTGGTCGAACATCATGGCGACCCCCTCCTGCTGCATCTTGTGCAGATCGGATTTCCCGATCGCTGGCACGCCCGCCAAGATGGCTTCGACATCGTCACCAAGATGATGCCTGAGGATCGATAAGCGCGCCTCCGCGTCGGGAAGCGGGATCTCGATTTGCCTGTCGATCCTTCCGGACCGGAGCAGCGCAGGGTCGATCGCCGTAGGATCGTTGGTGGCGCAAACGATGATCACCCCACTCGCGCGCGCCGCCCCGTCAAGCATCTCGAGGCCGCAGTTGACGAAGGAATTCCAGTAGTCGGCGTATTCCCGCGTCTCGAAAGGGACCCGTCGGCCAATGCTGTCGAACTCGTCGATGAAAAGAACGCAGGGCCTTTGAGCTTCGGCCTCCGCGAAGGCGCTACGGACGCGCTTCAGGACATCGCCCAAGTGAGAAGGCTCGAGCCATCGCGCAACCGAGGTCGCGAGCAACGGGACTTGAAGGGTGTTGCATAGGGCGCGCGCGAACAGCGTCTTGCCGACTCCCGGCGGGCCGGACAGAAGGACTTTGGTGCTCATGTCCGCCCAGGCAAGCTTGCCAGCGCGCCACAGCGGCAACTCGTCTTTGACCTGCAAGGCCCACACGGTCGCTTCACCGTAACCGGCAAGGCTCTCGACCGTCGGAACGCTCTGGGCTCCGCCGATCTCGGACGGCGGCGTTGGCGCAATGATGTCCGAGCCTGAGGCGGGATCCTCCTTGCGAGCGGCGGACGAGCTTGCGGACTTCGACCTCTCGCCCTGTGGCGGCTTGCCATCCGGTGTCTCCGTGCCCTTGGCTGCATCCCCCGCGGGCTCGGCAAGTCGGCGCAGGGTTTCGGCTGCTGCGTCCGCGATGATACCCGGCCTGATGGCGAGGGAAAGGTCACCTAGATTCAGCAATCGAAAGTCAATGCCGTCCAGTTTGCCGTCCGTTGGCACCGTGCCGATAACGGTTTCGATCGTGCGACGCGCGATCGTGGCATTGAGCGTTCCGCATTCAAGGCCGAGCTGCGACGCGCTGACGAGCTTCGCTGCAAGCAGCTCCGCCTTTTCGGCGACGGCAAGGATCGGAAAGTCGCTGCAAGCGGCGATGCCGAATTGCCTTTCGCTGTCGTCTTCATGATCCTGTCCGACAAACGTGACCGCCCGCCAGCGGGATGTACGGTTGAATCGCGGTGGATCCATGTCATAGCCGACCGAGATTGCGACGGTGCCAGGCAAGAGAACGCCGCGCTTCAGCAGAGACAGGAAGCTGCGCTCGAATCCTTGGACTTCACACAGCATTGCCACGATCGGCCTCCGCAGTCTCAGGACCTGCAAAACGCTGGCGAGCGCAGCGTTGCCGTCTTCGATCGCTTGCGCTAGCAGGAGCACGGTCGCGACATCGGACGCTCGCGGAGGCTCCGCGGCCGCGCGTATCGCGCGCACCATCTCGACGTCGCCCGCCCGCACGTGCGCAGGAAGGGCTGCCTTTCGCGGCGCTGCGTTGTCGCCTCCGTGGACTGGCGCCGCGCAACCATCGCGACCGACGTCGAGAGGGAGTTCGGGGGAGCCAAGTATCGGACGCGGCGTTTCGGCGGGGAGCCTGCGCCGATGGCGCGACAGGATGGATACCGCCTGCTCGGAAGGCATCGCTGCCATCGCTCCTGGATGACGGCGATAGACCGTCAGCGCGCCACCATGGCTCTCGACGCTTTCCCGCTGAAGGATCCCTGCTTCAACGGCATCCGAGAGCGCGAGCGCCCTCGCCTCGCGTCGCAGCCGCTTCAGTAAGTGAGCCGCAAGGCGCTCGTTCATTCGATTGGCTCCGTCGCCAGGCGGTTGTTGCCGAATACTTTGGGACCGCTTCTTCTTGCGCTTCATCGGCGACTCCTGCGTCTCGGCATCCCGTTCCATGAGCATCGTTCTTCATTGCGCCCGGCCGCCGGCGGATTGCGCCAGTCCGCCATTTTGTTCGCAACGTCGGCACCGATTCCTCATCATTGCCTTGGCCTGTGCCGCTCTCTCGCCTCGACGAGCGATTCCAGGAGTTGCTGCAGCTTCCGGATCGAGCCGCCACGCCAGTTCTTGCCTAGCGCCGCCAGTTCGTAGGCTTCGAGGGGCGTCGCCCAGCGCGGGTCGTGCCCGGCGTCGACATAGAGGCGTTCGAGTATGCGCGGCGCAAGCACGTTAAGCTGTTCGGGACCAGGTTCGGGAAATGCGATCACCCGGCATCGGTCGAGAAGCACCGAAGGCACCCCGGTGAGCGTGTTGGCCGTCATCAGCCACGAGACGTGCGACAGGTCGCAGGCCGACTCGACGTATGGATCGAACCAACGCTGCGAGGTCTCCTCCTCGAGCAAGCCGACCAAGACATCGTGCGGGTTGCCGTTGTGCCTGGAGGTGCCGACTTTCTCGATCTCGTCGAGGATGATGACGGGGCCTGCCGTGTGATGGCGGCGGATCGACAGCACCGCGATGCTCGGTTCGCCCGACGACCAGCGCCGCGCGGTCCCGCCGATCGCGCTGTCGCTCATCCCGCCGCAGGACACCAGCTCGAAGGAAAGGGCGAGTTCTTCGCAGAACCGCCGGGTCAGCCGCGTCTTGCCGCATCCCGGCGTGCCGACCAGGATCGTGGGACGCAAATGGACATTGTCGCGGCCGACGAGGCGCTTGAGCAAATCGTCGATGACGGCGACGGCGTAAGGGAATTCTTCCACGAGCCGCATCCGCACCCGGGCGAGATCGGGAACCGGCGGCAACGGCAAGCGGACGTTGAGCAGCTTCTTGAATTCCGCAGCGACTCGCTTGCCCTCGGACGTGGAATCGTTGCCGATCGCCCTGAAGACGATCACGACGCTTTTCGGTTTGTTGCTTTGCCAGGCCTGTTCCCCGGCGTCCGTCTCTTCGTCTTCGGCCGTCTCGCGCGACGCGGACTTGTCTTCCGGTTGCTTCGTCTTGTCTTCCTGCGGCTTGATCGCCGCCTCGAACTCCCTCGCGTAGAAGCGCAGGTCGCTGCCCACCCTGCCGCGCGGCCATTGCAGGAGCCCGTTCCGGCTCATTGGCCCATAGGTGTGAGCGACGAGAGACCAAGCGAGCGCCCGCGACACGAGGCTGAAGTCGCTATGATCGCGAACGTCGCCGAATGCGACCGCGGCTGTCTCGCCGGCGATCGCGGCCGCGGCCTGGGGATGCCCGCACGAGGCGAGATAGAACCGGATGCGCAGCCGTGCGTCGTGCGCGGACACCGTGTCGAAGCTGTCCGCGGCTTCAAGCGCTTCCATGACGCGCTGCAGCGCCTCAACGTCTTGGTCGACCGCGAGGTCGTCCAGAGAAGCCACGAGGGGAGCGATTTCGAATTTCGGCTTGTGCTTCAGCCTTCGCGAGAGCCGTTCGCCGAATTCCCTGACGTCGGTAGCCATGTCCTCGGACAGAAAAGGCATGCCGCGCAGCAGTTCGATTCCCGTCGGAAGGTGCATGCCTGCTTTCGCCGCTTCGAGGCGACGTTTGAAGTGGCGGTCGTGACTGGACCGTGAATCCTTGGCAGCCATTTCCGTAGCCGCTCAAGCGTCCAGTCGGGAACGTTCTGCGGGTCGGCCGAGCCGATACCACCTCGACAGCGTCCGTGCCCAGGTCTTCTCTTCGGACATCAGCCATACGTCCGACGTGGCAATCGATCTGTTCGCCCCGACGAGCGTCGGATGTCCCGTCGACAGCCCTATCAGGCATGGAACCGCCCGGTTCGCGAGGAACCACCGATCGAGGACAGGAGCAGGCTCTTCGCCCGCCATCGCTTGCGGCTCGACGCCCTGAAGGATTCGCTCGATGTCGATGGCGAGCGCTCTGAGACGTCCGGCTTCTGTGACGAGCTGCTCCTCGCTCTCGCGTCGGCCGAACACCAGCATCCGCTAACTCCATCGTCCCGAGGATTCGGTTCTCGGTGATTCGCGAAAATCCAAGCGCGAATCCCGCACATCGCTATTTCGCGGTATCTAGCTGGCCAATAACTGGCATTTCAAACGCCAATTTGTGGCGTCAACAATTCTGTGGTGGAAATCCCCTCAACCAAGGAAGGGGACAGTGATCGTTCCAAACGAAATCTTGCGCGCGGCACGATCGGCGCTGGGCATGAGCCAGGCGGAGCTCGCGAAGATTTCGGGAGTTGGAGTGCGAACGATAATGCGCGTGGAGCGGAACGAACGCGTGGCTGTTCGCACGCTTCAACGCCTGCAAACCGCTTTTGAAACGCGTGGACTGAAATTTCTCGCGAGCGAGCCCGACCTTGGGCCCGGGTTCAGGATTCCGCTCGCGTCGATAAAGCGCGACGACTTGCGGTTCTGATCGGCGCAGTTGCCGTTCAGCCCGGGATCGCCGGGGCGTAAGCTGCGGAGCTACGGCGCTGGCGACGCGCCGGCTGACCGGGGTTCAGGGGAAAACCAATCCATAGGCTTGGCCTTGCCAGGCAGCGCACGCCCTGCGTTGAATAGACAGCCCCGCCGAGCTCCACGCTTGCAGGGCTTGAATTGGACTCGCAAAAGATCGACTGCAGTCGGTGCCAGGTCGGGCGGTCAAACCATCCCGAGTGCAGCTTTATAGAGATCGAGGATCGCCTCGGCCTCCTGCCGCTCGGCTTGGTCCTGCTTGCGCATTCTGACAAGCTGCCTCACCGCCTTAACGTCAAAACCCGTCCCCTTCGCCTCCGCGTATACGTCCTTGATATCGTCGGAAATCGTCTTCTTTTCTTCCTCGAGCCGCTCGATGCGTTCGATGATTGTGCGCAGCTGCCCAGCGGCTACGGTCTGGCTGGTCTCGGTGATTTCGTCGGCCATTGGGTATCCTTCCTGGATCGTCGGCGTGTCGTCTAGTTCGACAAGGTGTCGCCCACGTAAGTGATTGATTTCGTGTCTAGGCGACAAGCTTTAGGGGGGACTGGAAGCCGGTGCCCTTGGCCTCGGCATAGACGTCCTTGATGTCGTCGGAGATCGTCTTCTTCTCTTCCTCGAGCCGCTCGATGCGCTCGATGATGGTGCGCAGCTGGCCGGCGGCTACAGTCTGGCTGGTCTCGGTGATTTCGTCGGCCATTTTTCTCTCCGCGTCTTCTGGAGCCAAGGCGATTCCCGCCACGGCGAATTGGAGCGGGTTCCCTGCCCGAGCGGACGCGGCGGGTCAAGACACTTGTCGAGCGGCTGTGGACGGCTGCTGTCAGTCGTCCGTCCGACTTCCGGTTCGGGCCGTCACTTAAAGGCTATGAGCAGATCCTTCGCATCGATCTGGTCGCCGGCTTTGACCAACACCTCTGCGATCTCGCCGTCGCGTTCGGCATGCAGCGCGGTTTCCATCTTCATCGCCTCGATCGACAGAAGCACGTCGCCTGCCTTGACCGCCTGTCCGGCCGCCACCGCAAGCGCCGACACGACGCCGGGCATCGGCGCGCCGACATGCCCCTCATTGCCGGGCTCGGCCTTGCGGCGCGCCTTGGCGGCGGAAGCGCCATGCGCCCTGTCCGGCACCTTGACGCGGCGCGGCTGGCCATTGAGCTCGAAGAAGACGGTGACCATGCCCTTCTCGTCGACATCGCCGAACGCCTGGCAGCGGACCACCAGCGTCTTGCCCTTCTCGATGTCGAGGAAGATCTCGTCCTCAGACTTCATGCCGTAGAAATAGGTTGGCGTCGGCAGCACGCTCACCGGCCCGTAGGTCTCCTGCGCCGCCGCGAAATCGGTGAACACCTTCGGATACATCAGCCACGACGCGAATTCGTACTCCGAGAGCTTGCGCTCGAGCTTGCCCTCGATGTCCTTGCGGCTTGCCTTGAGGTCGGCGGGCTTCAACAGCGAGCCGGGCCGCGCGGTGATCGGCTTTTCGCCCTTCAGCGCCTTCTTCTGCAGCGCGGCCGGCCAGCCGCCGGGCGATTGGCCGAGATCGCCGCGCAGCATCGACACGACCGAATCCGGGAAGGCGATATCCTTGGCTGGGTTCTCGACATCGGCGACGGTGAGGTCCTGGCTGATCATCATCAGCGCCATGTCGCCCACCACCTTGGACGACGGCGTCACCTTGACGATGTCGCCGAACATCAGGTTGACGTCGTGATAGGCCTGTGCCACCTCATGCCAGCGTGTCTCCAGGCCAAGCGAGCGCGCCTGTTCCTTGAGGTTGGTGAACTGGCCGCCCGGCATCTCGTGCAGATAGACTTCCGAGGCCGGCCCCTTGAGATCGCTCTCGAAGGCGGCGTACTGGTTGCGCACCGCCTCCCAATAGAAGGAGATGCGGCGGATCCATTGCGGGTCGAGGCCGGGATCGCGCTCGGTGCCCTTCAGCGCCTCGACGATCGAGCCAAGGCAGGGCTGCGAGGTGTTGCCGGAGAAGGAATCCATCGCCGCGTCGATCGCGTCGGCGCCGCTCTCCACCGCCGCCAGCACCGTTGCCGCGGAAAGCCCCGACGTGTCGTGCGTGTGGAAATGGATCGGCAGGTCCGTCGCCTCGCGCAGCGCCTTGAACAGCACGCGGGCAGCACTCGGCTTGAGCAAACCGGCCATGTCCTTGACGGCGATGATATGCGCGCCGGCGGCCTCCAGCTCCTTGGCGAGCCCGACATAATATTTGAGGTCGTATTTGGCGCGGGCCGGATCGAGGATATCGCCGGTGTAGCACATCGCCGCTTCGACCAGCTTGCCTTCGGCGCCGACGGCATCCATGGCGACCCGCATGTTTTCGACCCAGTTCAGGCAGTCGAAGACGCGGAACAGATCGACGCCGCCGCTTGCCGCCTGGCGGACGAAATGCTGGACGACATTGTCGGGATAGTTGGTGTAGCCGACGCCGTTGGCGCCGCGCAAAAGCATCTGCAGCAGAAGGTTGGGCGCCGCCTCGCGCACCTTGCTCAGCCGCTCCCAGGGGTCCTCGGTGAGGAAGCGCATGGCGACGTCGAACGTGGCGCCGCCCCAGCATTCCAGCGACAGGAGCTGCGGCAGGGCCCGCGCATAGGTGCCGGCGATGCCGGCGATGTCATAGGTGCGCATACGCGTGGCGAGCAGCGACTGGTGGCCGTCGCGCATCGTCGTGTCGGTGACCAGCACCTGGCGCTGCTCCCGCATCCAGCTCGCGAATTTCTCCGGGCCCAGCGCATCGAGCCTCTGCTTGCTGCCGTCCGGAATATGGCCGTTCAGATAGGGCACCACGGGTGCCGCCGCATTCGCCTTCGGCATCGGCCGGCCGCGCGTTTCCGGATGGCCGTTGACGCTGACATCGGCCAGATAGGTGAGCAGCTTGGTGGCGCGGTCCTGCCGCTTCACCTGCTCGAACAGTTCCGGCGTCGTGTCGATGAACTTGGTCGTGTAGGAATTGTCGGCGAAGCGCGGGTGGTTGATGATTGCTTCGAGGAAGGTGAGGTTGGTGGCCACGCCCCGGACGCGGAACTCGCGCAGCGCCCGGTTCATGCGCGAGATCGCCTCGGCGGGCGTCGGCGCCCAGGCCGTCACCTTTTCCAAGAGCGGATCGTAGAAGCGGGTGATGACCGCGCCTGAATAGGCGGTGCCGCCATCGAGCCGGATGCCGAAGCCGGCCGCCTCGCGATAGGCGGTGATGCGGCCATAGTCCGGGATGAAATTGTGCTCCGGATCCTCGGTGGTGATGCGGCACTGCAGCGCATGGCCGTTGAGCCGGATGTCCTTCTGCGCCGGCACGCCCGATTGCTTGGTGCCGATGGCGAAGCCGTCGAGGATGTGGATCTGCGCCTTGACGATGTCGATGCCGGTCACCTGCTCGGTGACGGTGTGCTCGACCTGGATGCGCGGATTGACCTCGATGAAGTAGAATTTGCCGGTGTCGGCGTCCTGCAGGAACTCGACCGTGCCGGCGCCGATATAGCTGGTTTCGCGCGCGATTTTGAGCGCATAACCGCAAAGTTCCTGACGCAGCTCTTCACTGAGATAAGGCGCCGGCGCGCGCTCCACGACCTTCTGGTTGCGGCGCTGGATCGAGCAGTCGCGCTCGAACAGATGCACCGCATTGCCGTGGGTGTCGCCCAGCATCTGCACCTCGACGTGGCGGGCGCGCTCGATCAGCTTTTCGAGATAGACCTCATCCTTGCCGAAGGCGGCCTTGGCCTCGCGCTTGCCCTCCATCACCTCGCGCGCGAGGTCGGCCTCGGAACGGATGGCGCGCATGCCGCGGCCGCCGCCGCCCCATGAGGCCTTGAGCATCACCGGATAGCCGACCTCGGCCGCGAGCTTCTTCACCTCGTCCATGTCGTCGGGCAGCGGATCGGTCGCCGGCACCACCGGCACGCCGACCTCGACCGCCAGGTTACGCGCGGCGACCTTGTTGCCCAGCCGGCGCATCGTTTCCGGCTTCGGACCGATGAAGGTGATGCCGGCCGCCGCGCAGGCTTCGGCGAATTCGGGGCTTTCCGAGAGCAGGCCGTAGCCGGGGTGGATGGCGTCGGCGCCCGACAGCCTGGCGACCCGGATCACCTCCTCGATCGACAGATAGCTCTCGATCGGGCCCATGTCCTTGGCAAGATGCGGTCCGCGCCCGACCTGATAGCTCTCGTCGGCCTTGAAGCGGTGCAGCGAATATTTGTCCTCCTCCGCCCAGATCGCCACGGTTTTGAGACCGAGCTCGTTGGCCGCGCGGAACACGCGGATGGCGATTTCGGACCGGTTGGCGACAAGGATCTTCGTGATTGCCAAGGACTGGGCTCCAGCAGCGTAAGGGAAGATAAACCGGCGCAATGATTAGCGTGAAAATGCTGCAGTGCAAACAAATTTGCGCGACAGCTAAAACGATTTAACTCGCTTGTTTGCGTCAGACTGTCATTTGCTTTTCCGCCGACATCGGCGGTCGGGGGCGGGTATTCCGGGCGCGCGGCGCGGGAGCTCTCCTGCAAGGGCCGCAAACCCGCAAACGAAATGCCCGGCGCAAGCGCCGGGCATCCCAAAAGTCGGCTTGATTTGGCCGGCTTATTTCTCGAAGTAGGCGTACTTGCCGTCGTCGCCCTTCTTCCATTCGTAGATGACATAGTCCGGGCGGGTGATGTCGCCCTTGGCGTCGTAGCCGATGTCGCCGATGGCCGTCTTCCAGGTGTTGGCCCGGATGGTCTCGGCAACCTTCTGCGCGTCGTCGGCCGAGCCGGTCTTGGCGATGGCCTGGGCGATGATCTGCACGGCGGCATAGGAGTAGAGCGTGTAGGCTTCCGGCTCGAAGCCGGCGGCGCGGAACTTCTCGACCACTTCCTTGGCGGCCGGATTCTTGCGCGGATCCGGAGCGAAGGTGTTGAGCGTGCCGGCAACGGCATCACCCGCGATCGAAGCCAGTTCGTTGGAGACGATGCCGTCGCCCGAGAACAGCGGCGCCTTCAGGCCCTGGTCGGCCGACTGACGGATGATCAGGCCGGCTTCGGTGTGCAGGCCGCCCCAGTAGATGAGCGTGACGCCGTTTTCCTTCATCTTGGCGATGAGGGCCGAGAAGTCCTTGTCGCCGACATTGACGCCTTCATACATCACTTCCTTGATGCCGTTGGCGTTGAGATTCTTCTTGGTCTCGTCGGCGAGGCCCTGGCCGTAAGGCGTCTTGTCGTGGACGATGGCGATCTTGGCGTCCTTGAAGTTCTTGGCGATGTAGTCGCCGGCCACCTTGCCCTGCTGGTCGTCACGACCGCAAGTGCGGAAGGTGTTCCACATGCCGCGCTCGGTGAACTTCGGGTTGGTCGCGGCAGGCGTGATCTCGAGAATGCCGTTTTCCTGATAGACTTCCGAGGCCGGGATCGACACGCCCGAGTTGAAGTGGCCATCGACATACTTGACGCCGTCGGCGACGAACTTGTTGGCGACCGAGATGCCCTGCTTGGGATCGGAAACGTCGTCGCCGATCTCGAGCTTGAGCATCTGTCCATTGACGCCGCCCGCCGCGTTGATGTCGGCGATCGCCTGTTCCGCGCCCTTCTGCAGCTGTGCGCCGAACGCGGCGTTCGGGCCGGTGATCGGACCGGCGACGCCGATCAGGATGTCAGCGGCCCACGCGCTGCTGCTGAGCGCGACGAACGCGGTCAGCGCAACGGCGGACAAGAGTGATTTTTTCATTGAAACGCTCCCATTTACGGAGTGGGCGTGGATGATACTTTCATGCGATGCCCACCCTTATCGCAGAAAGCATAGAATGCCGATTTTCAGGCACTTGTCACGCCGATTCATCCCCGAGACGGCGTTAATCATGAACGTCAACCTTTCGGTTTCCAGCTTAATAAGGAAGCTCTTTCATAGAGCCAGTTATACTGGGTGACCATCTGGTTGGTGCGCGTGTATTGATAGCCGAGGAAGCCAAGGATCATCAGCACGATGGTGTCGACGATATAGTAATGCAGCGAGAACATCGTGCCCTCGAACAGGGCATGATGGATGAACCTGATGCCGACGCCGAGGCCGAGCATGTAGAAGAACAGCTGCAAGTGGCTGCTCCAGGTCTGCGCCGCCGCCTTGCCGGTCATCCATGCCGCCCAGCCGCCGAGCAGGCAGGTGACGAACAGGAACTGCCAGATCGAGGCCTCTTCGTAGAGAATACCCATGATTGATCTCCCCCGATCTCAGTGATGCCCGCCTTCGAGATAGGCGGCGCGCACTTCCGGATTGGCCAGCAGTTCCTTGCCGGTGCCGCTCATCGTCACATTGCCGTTGACCATGACATAGCCGCGATTGGCGAGCTTGAGCGCGCCGAAGGCGTTCTGCTCGACCAGGAACACGGTCAGTCCCTGCGCCTTGTTGAGCTCGCGTATGGCGTCGAAGATCTGCTTGACGATCAGCGGCGCCAAGCCCAGCGACGGCTCATCGAGCAACAAAAGCTTCGGCCGCGCCATCAGCGCGCGCCCGATCGACAGCATCTGCTGCTCGCCGCCCGACAGCGTGCCGCCGCGCTGGGCGATACGCTCTTTCAGCCGCGGGAACAGCGCGAACACTTTCTCGACGTCCTCGTCGTAATGTTTGAGGTTGTCGAGGCTGGCGCCCATCTGCAGGTTTTCCATCACCGTCATGCGCGGGAAGATGCGGCGTCCTTCCGGCGACTGGGCGATGCGCAGGCGGGCGATCTCGTGCGTCGGCAACTGGGTGATGTCGGTGCCGGCGAAGGTGATGGTGCCGGTTCGCGCGCGCGGAGCGCCGAAGATGGTCATCATCAGGGTCGACTTGCCGGCGCCGTTGGCGCCGATCAGCGCCACGATCTCACCCTGGTTGACCTGCACATTGACGCCGTTCAGCGCGCGGATGTTGCCGTAGTAGGTCTCGACGCCCTTGATGTCGAGCAGCGTTGTGCCGGCCATTATTTGCGCCCTCCACGCGTCGCGGGCTTGGCCGCCGCTTCCTTCGCCAGCGCTTTCGCCTGGCCGATCCAGTCTTCGCGCTCGATGCGCCCGTCAAAGGCGAGATAGGCTTCCGCCGCTTCGATGTCGGCCTTCTTCCAGGCGGCGATCTGGTCGAAATGGAAGATGCCGTGCTCGTTCAGCTTGCGCTCGTTGACCGGGCCGATGCCCTTGATGCGGATCAGGCTGTCGGCCTTGCCGCCGCGCGGCGCGTCGAGGCGGTTGGAGATGCCTGCGGCCTTCGCGGCGGGGGCCTTCGCGGCCGCCTTGGTCGACCGCGCTT
Source organism: Mesorhizobium sp. M2C.T.Ca.TU.002.02.1.1 (assembly GCF_003997225.1). Taxonomy (NCBI): domain Bacteria; kingdom Pseudomonadati; phylum Pseudomonadota; class Alphaproteobacteria; order Hyphomicrobiales; family Phyllobacteriaceae; genus Mesorhizobium; species Mesorhizobium sp. M2C.T.Ca.TU.002.02.1.1. Next base: position 5,052 of record NZ_RZTO01000010.1, on the reverse strand, counting down.
TTGCTGCCGGCTTGTTCGCCGCCGGAGCAACGATCGGCTTGCTGGCGATCGACGCGGAGCGCGCGTCGACCTGGGCCGCCTTCGAGGCCCCTTTTGACACCGTGACCCGCTCGCCCTCGTTGGCATGTTCGACGCTGTCCGAAACCGGCCCCGCCATCATCGAAGCGGAATTGCCCGGCCCGTGCGCGGGGTCGGGGCCTGTATCGAGCTGCTCGATGACATCCTCGTCGCCGACTTCGGTGAGCACTTCTTGCACCTCCTCGTCGTCGACGCCGAGATAGGCGGCGATGACGCGCGGATCGGTGCGCACCGACTGCGGATTGCCGTCGGAAATCTTGCGGCCGTATTCGAGCACCACGACATGGTCGGAGATCTGCATCACCACCGACATGTCGTGCTCGATGAGCAGGATCGACGTGCCCGTGGCCTTGATGCCCATCAAAAGCTCGTTGAGCGCGGCCGATTCCTTCGGATTGAGGCCGGCGGCCGGTTCGTCCAGGCACAGAAGCTCCGGCCCGGTGCACATGGCGCGCGCGATTTCCAGCCGCCGCTGCGCGCCATAGGGCAGGTCGCCGGCCGGATCGTCGGCGCGGTCGACGAGGTCGGCCTTCTCCAGCCAGTGCCTGGCGAGCTCGATCGATTCGGCCGAGGCCTGGCGATAGCTCGGGAAGCCGAACAGGCCGAGGAAGGTATAGCCCGAGGCCTTCATCAGTTTGTTGTGCTGCGCGACCAGAAGGTTCTCCAGCAGCGTCATGCCCGAGAACAGGCGGATGTTCTGGAAGGTTCGCGCCACATTGGCGCGCGCCGGGATCTCGTGGTTGGGCAGGCGTTCGAGCAGATAGGTCGAGCCGTCACGCTTGTTGAGCGTGATCATGCCCTCGGTGGGCTTGTAGAAGCCGGTGATGCAGTTGAACACCGTCGTCTTGCCGGCGCCGTTCGGCCCGATCAGCGCGGTGATCTCGCCGCGCCTGGCCTGGAACGACAGGTCGCCGATGGCGACAAGGCCGCCGAACTTCATCGACAGATGCTCGACCTGCAGGATGAAGTCGTTCGAGGAAGGGGTCGCGTTCATCAGCCGTGGCCCTCCTTGGTGAAGGAGGCTGAGACCGCTCTTCGCTCCTTCAGGAAGGCTGTCGGTTCCCGACTGCCGACGAAGCCGCGCGGCTTCCACAGCATGACGATCACCATGGCCATGCCGAACAGAAGCATGCGGTAGAGTTCAGGCGTGAAATCCGGCCCGAACACGGCCTTGAGGAAGTCGAGCTCGCGCAGGATTTCGGTGCCGCCGATCATCACCAGCGCCGCCACCGCGATGCCGCCGAGCGAGCCCATGCCGCCAAGCACGACGATGGCGAGGATGATAGCCGATTCCAGGAAGACGAAGGATTCAGGGCTGACGAAGCCTTGCCTTGCCGCGAAGAACGAGCCGGCGAAGCCGCCGAACATGGCGCCGGTGGCGAAAGCGGTCAGCTTGGTGGTGGTGGTGTTGATGCCGAGCGAGCGGCAGGCGATCTCGTCCTCGCGCAGCGCTTCCCAGGCGCGTCCCACCGGCAGGCGACGAAGCCTGATGGTGACGAAGGCGGTGAGGAAGCAGAGCGCCAGGATCAGATAATAGAGGAAGATCTTGTAGTAGGCGCCCGACTGGGCGATGTGCAGCACCTTGGCGATATAGTTCGGATCCGAGACGTTGAACGACATCAGGCCGAAGAACGACACTTTCGGAATGCCGGAGATGCCGGCCGAGCCGTTGGTCACCTCGCGCCAGTTGATCAGCACCAGACGGATGATCTCGCCGAACGCCAGCGTGACGATAGCCAGATAGTCGCCGCGCAATCTCAGCACGGGAAAGCCGAGCAGGACGCCCCAGAGGGCGGCCATGGCGCCGGCGGCCGGCAACAGGATCCAGAAGGACAGGCCGAAATGCGTGCCGAGCAGCGCATAGGCGTAAGCGCCGACGGCATAGAAGGCGACGTAACCGAGATCGAGCAGGCCGGCGAGGCCGACGACGATGTTGAGGCCCCAGGCCAGCATCACGTAGATCAGGATCTGGATGCCGAAATTATCGACCCACTTCAGCGAGCCCTGGAAGCCGAACGCGAGCACCATCGCAATGGGGTAGAGGATCAGCAAGGTGGCGCCGATCTTGTTGAAGTTCTGCCTGACGAAGCCGGGCTCGGCGACAATGGCGGGCGCTCCCGCCTTCTCGGCCTTACGCCGTTCCATGGCCGGTACGGCGTAAGCCACATAGAGGAAGCGGCCAATGGTGACGGCGCCCACCACGATGGCGAGCAAACCCCAGCGCTTCACCAGGATCAGCTCGTTGCTGATGTTCTGGTCGGTCCTCAGACCGATGAACAGCACGAACAGGCCAAGCGAAATGGCGCCGGCGTAAAGCGCCTCGCGAAAAGCGCGTTGTACGGGAGTAGCGACGGTGTCGCGCTCCGAGGACACGGTAGCGGCCATGAGGATCAGACCTTTTCGACTTCAGGCCGGCCGAGGATGCCGGAGGGCAGGAAGATCAGCACGATCGCCAGGATCGAGAAAGCGGCGACGTCCTTGTAGTCGATCGAGAAATAGGCCGACCACATGCTCTCGATGAAGCCGATGAGCAATCCGCCGAGCACGGCGCCGGGCAGCGAGCCGATGCCGCCGAGCACGGCCGCCGTGAAGGCTTTCACGCCCGGCACGAAGCCGTCCGAGAACACCACGACGCCGTAATACATCAGGAACAGCGTGCCGGCGACGGCGGCAAGGGCCGCGCCCATGATGAAGGTGATGGAGATGGTGCGGTCGACGTCGATGCCGAGCAGCGCGGCCATCTTGCGGTCCTGCTCGCAGGCGCGCTGCGCCCGCCCGAGCGCCGTTCGGTTGACGAGGTACCAGAAGATCGCCAGCAGCGCGATGGTGACGATCACGATGATGATCTGCTTCAGCGAGATGCTGATGCCGTCGATCGTGTAGACCTGGCTGACCAGCGGCGGGATCGGCTTGTTGCGCGGACCCTGCGTGACCTGCACGAAGTTGGACAACGCGATCGACATGCCGATGGCGGTGATCAGCGGCGCCAGGCGGAACGAGCCGCGCAGCGGACGGTAGGCCACCTTCTCGATCGTCCAGTTGTAGAGGCTGGTGAGAAGCATCGCCACGATCATCATGATCAGAAGCGCCACCACGACCGGCACCGAGTAGAACAACGCGCCAAGGATCAGAAAGACGATGAGCGCGGTGAAGGCGCCGATCATGAAGATGTCGCCATGGGCGAAATTGATCATGCCGATGATGCCGTAGACCATCGTATAGCCGATCGCGATCAGCCCATAGATCGATCCCAGCGTCAGCCCGTTGATAAGCTGCTGGACGAAATATTGCATATTTATGCGGCTCCCCTGGAATGTCGCCTTTCAGGACGCATTCCTTTTCGTATTTCCCCTAGTCGTAAAGTTTCGAGCCCGGATTGCAACGTGATTTTTCAATCGCTCCGCGTGGTTTGGAAGCACGCCGTCCGATTGCCCGTTTTTTCGCACCCGACCCCTGGACTATCGCGGACCCTATCATTGGCACAACGCAATGTCTTTGACGATTCAACCTTATGATGACCCTCCTGTCGAAGGAATCAGCGTCAAAATAAGTTGATGAGAAGAATCCTTGCATGAAGCGAAGCGCTCGGTTTTGCACCGCCGCACCTTCCGTAAGGTCAGGATTCCGCTCTGTGTGACGGCCGCGGGACGGTGGGGCGCCCGCGATGGAATGCGCCTCTCCAGAATAGAAAAGCCTTGAAGCAAAGTCTCGGCAAGCAGAGCCTGCCTGTCCATCGAGATTGCGTTTTTCAATCCCTTTGAACGGCGGGTGAAGACGCCCGCCGGCGCCCCAGGGCCGGAGCGCATGCCGGCTGATCCCGTCACGTCACGATGAACCCGTGCGCGAACGGATCGCGGTCGTCGATGAAGATGGTGTTCAACCCGGTCATTCGTGCCCAGCCGCCGATCGAGGGGATGATCGCCGGCTTGCCCGCCACGCTGACCTCCTTTTCGACCCTGCCCTTGAACAGCGAGCCGATGATCGATTCATGCACGAAACTGTCGCCTTCCTTGAGCCTGCCCTTGGCATGGAGCTGCGCCATCCGCGCCGAGGTGCCGGTGCCGCAGGGCGAGCGGTCGATCGCCTTGTCGCCATAGAAGACGGCATTGCGCGCATCGGCCTCGGGGTTCTTCGGCTTGCCGGTCCACAGCATGTGCGACAGCCGGTTGATACCGGGGTTCTCCGGATGCACGAAGGAGTATTTCTCGTTGAGGCGCTGCCGCACCACCGGACTCCAGGCGATGAGGTCGCCCGCCGAATAATCGGCCATGTCGCGATAATTCTTCTGCGGCTCGACGATGGCGTAGAAATTGCCGCCATAGGCGACATCGACGCTGATCTCGCCGAGCACCGGGCATTCGACGGTCAGCCCTTCGGCATAGAGGAAGGACGGCACGTTGGTGATGCGCACCTCCTCGACATATTCGCCGACCTGTTTGTATTCGGCGATGACCAGGCCGGCCGGCGTGTCGAGCCTCAAGACGCCGGGCGTCTTCGGCTTCACCAGCCCGTGCTCGATCGCCATCGTCACGGTGCCGATCGTGCCGTGGCCGCACATCGGCAGGCAGCCCGAGGTCTCGATGAACAGGATGGCGATGTCGCAGTCATCGCGCGTCGGCGGATAGAGGATCGAGCCCGACATGACGTCATGGCCGCGCGGCTCGAACATCAGCCCGGTGCGGATCCAGTCATATTCGGCGAGGAAATGAGCCCGCCGCTCCATCATCGTCGAACCCTCGAGCAATGGCCCGCCGCCGGCGACCAGGCGCACCGGGTTGCCGCAGGTGTGGCCGTCGATGCAGAAGAAGGATTTCTTGGCCATGGTTGCTCTCTTGCTGTCAGAACCGTTGCGGACGGAAGGGCGTGAGGTCGAGCGGCGGAGTCTGCCCGAGAACGAGATCGCGGATCAAGCGGCCGGTCGCCGCCGACTGGGTGAGGCCGAGATGGCCATGGCCGAAGGCATAATAGATATTC